>CAYRKS010000023.1:0-4801 GCA_964424855.1 uncultured Lachnospiraceae bacterium | reverse complement strand
GTATATCGACTGATCGTCATCTCCGACGACCATGAGATTGCGGTGCTTTTCGGAGAGCAGACGGGTAAGCTCGAACTGCGCACGGTTGGTGTCCTGATACTCATCGACAAGGACGAATTTGAAGCGGTTCTGATAGTATTCGCGCGCCTCGTCGCAGGTTTTCAGGAGCATTACGGTCTGCATTATGAGATCGTCAAAGTCGAACGCCGCCGCCTCGCGGAGCTTCTGCTGATAGAGCTTGTAGACCGCCGAGAGCTTCGCCATGCGAAAATCGTTCCCGGCCTCCTTCTCGAATTCCTCGGGGGTGGTGAGCTTGTCCTTTGCGCGGGAGATTATATTCATCGTGCCGCGAACGGGGAACATCTTGTCGTCGAGATTCAGCTCCTTCTGGATCGAGGTTATCAGCTTTTTCTGATCATCGGTGTCGTAGATCGAAAAATCGCGCGGATAGCCTATGCGGTCTCCCCAGCGGCGAAGTATCCTGACACAGGTTGAGTGGAAGGTGCCCGCCCAGATCGAATCCGAGGCGTTTTCCTCGTCGATCGCACGCGCAATGCGCTCCTTCATCTCGTTTGCCGCCTTGTTCGTGAAGGTGATCGACAGCACCGCCCATGCGGGGCAGGCGGGCTTTGCGTAGTTGTCGAGAACGGCGGCAAGCTCGTCGCCCTCAAGCTCGAGCGCGTTTTCGAGACGCTCGGCATCCGCCTCGGTAAAGCCGGCGGGAAGGGTCTCGTCCTCGTAGGCGTTTCCGAAGCGCAAAATATGCGCTATGCGGTTTACCAGAACGGTGGTCTTTCCGCTTCCTGCACCCGCAAGGACAAGAAGGGGACCGTAGACGGTGAGAACAGCCTCGCGCTGCATTTCATTCATATATCCGTAGAGCTTGTCGAACAGAGCTCGCTTCGCTTTGATAAATCTTTCGGTAAGGTTCATGTTGCTTCTCCTATCGTTGATTGTGCTGATCCCGCTCGAGTGCCGCAGAGACGGTCTTCGAGCAGACTATATACATATATTATACACCATTTTCGCCGAAATTTCAAGTGAAAAAGCAAATTTAAGGTTTTTTTCAGTGAAATGGCTTGATATGTTCATTTTTTTATGATACAATGATTCAAAACGATATTTATCAAAAAAACGGAGATAACGAATATGAAGCCGGCGACAAAATTTCCCGAGACAATAATCGAAATTTATGACGAGGAGCAGATATACAATGTCCTTGCCATAACCGAATTCAAGCCCAAGAACGTGGTTTATATCGGCACGCGGAAGCTCAAGTCAAAAAAGCTTAAAACGAGCATAATCTCCTGCTACCGTTCGCTCGGGATCGAAGTCAGATGCTATTTCTATTCGACCGATATGCTCTCGATAAGCTCGATCAAAAACGAGCTTTTGACTATCGAAAAGGAATTCCCGAACTATGTCATCGACCTCACGGGCGGAAGTGAGGTCGCGCTGGTCGCGGTCGGAATGCTCGCGAAGGAGTACGGAATACCGCTCATGCGCTATGACAAATACGAGTCGCGCTATCGCAATATCTTCAATTGTCCTATCGCCGAAAAGCTCATCTCCGCGCCGCATTTCACGGTCGAGGCGTTCATGAAGCTGGCGGGCAGCGAGATAAAGCAGCACGGTCACATAGCTATCGACAGCCTCGATCACATGACCGCACAGGACATTTTCCGCGCGTGGGATATCTTCAAGCGGCAGTATCAGTCGTGGCACAGGATGGTGCTTTATTTGCAGCAGGTTTCAAAGCGCACGTCCGATTCGAAGGAGCTGAGCGTGTCCGCGCCGACGCTGATCTATTCGGGCGAGCGTATCGTAAACTGCGAGACCATGCTCATGAACGAGCTTGCGGCGGCGCGGCTGATACTTGATTATTCGCAGAAAAACGGGCGCGTCAGCTTCCGTTATAAAAACGAGCTTATGCGCAGCTGTCTCATCGACACGGGGATATGCCTCGAGCTTTACGTCTATGCAACGGCTATGCAGAGTCGCGAATTCGACGATGTTAAGATAAGCGTAGTGGTCGATTGGGACGGAGACCTCGAGGCGCGGATAAACACGCTCAACGAGATCGATGTCATGCTGGTTCACGGTCAGGTGCCGCTGTTCGTCTCCTGCAAATCCGGCTCGCCGAACGTGGTCGCGCTCAATGAGATCAAGATGCTCGCCTCGCAGTTCGGCGGCGAAAACGGACGCGCGGTGCTTGTGACGATGGCGGATGTGCGCACGAACGACCCGTTCCTTTATCAGCGCGCCGCGGATATGGGCGTTGCACTGATCGATTACACCGATCTCATCGACGATAAGCTCGAGAAAAAGCTCCTCACGGCGGCTCGGCTGTGATAAGCTTTAATGCCGAAATACTTCATACCGCTTCAATATATCACAAAACGCTCCCTCAAATCGAGGGAGCGTTAAATTTTTATCCTAAATAAAATCTGCACGGCATCGTTCGCACCTGCGTGAGTTTTTCGTCGGGCTTGAAAGCCGCGAAAAGGATCGAGCGATACGAGCCTCCAAAGTCCGCAGGGTCAGCTGTTTAGTGCGCCCTTCATGACCGAGATCGCTTCGGTGACAGCCGACTCGAAGTTGCCGCCGTCGCTGCCCTCGAGCGAGACATAGCCGTCATAGCCGGCTTTTCTCAGCGCGGCGAAGAATGCGCGGCAGTCGCCGATGTCGTCGATCATCGGGAAGCGGCGATTGTTTTTCGGGCTGGCGATGTGGACGTGCTTTATCGCGCTGCCGAAGCCCGCAATGTCGCTGAGCTTGTCGCCGCCGAGCGTTGCGTGGTAATAATCGACGAGGAGCTGTATCTCGGGCTTGTTGACCGCGCACACGAGCTCCATAGCCTCACGCGCGCTGTTTATGAAGTTGCACTCCTCGCGGCGAAGCTCCTCTATCGCGATTATCACTCCGTGACGGTGCGCGATCGGCGCGATGACCTCGGAGAGCAGTGCGGTGAAGCGTTCCTTAGCCGTCTCGAGCGACATACCGTCGGGGATAGAGCGAGCGTCACCGCTTCCGAGAACTACAATCGGTGAGCCGAACGGCTTTGCCTTTTCGAGAGCCTTTTCGAGATATTCCTCGACGGCGGAGTAGCCGTCGGGACCGTTTAAGAGCCTTATCTCCTTGAGGAACATTCCGTTGTGGGATATGCAGGGCATATCGAGAGCCTTCGAAGCCTCGACTGCCGCGGCGATTTTTTCGTCATCTGCCTCGAAGATCGAGCAAAGACCGGTCTCAAAGCCGTTGTAGCCGTGATTTTTCAGTATCTCGAGCCGTTTTGCGGCGGACGAGAGATCGACACAGCATGAAAATTTCATGATATTATCCTTCCTTTCGAGTTAAAGCGATTTTCGTTTGGATATCCGAGCGAAGCTTTTTGTTCGTACAACCATTATACCATGCCGAGGCGAAAAAATCAAGGCGTTTTTCGCAATTTAGCAAAATCGGCAATAATTTAGCGGATTTGCGCATTATCGGCAAATGTAAATTTTTCGGACAAACCATTGAAAAGCGTCGCGGCAGATGGTATAATGGATGCAAAGCATTAAAAACGGAGGGGATAGCATGAAACGCTACGAAAACCGCTTTGATCTCGGTGAGTGGGGAAAAATCAGCTTTTCCAAAAATCGCGGGTTCAACAATATAAAAACACATTTCCACAGTCAGCTCGAGCTTCACTGCATAATCGACGGGAAGGTTAGCTTCACGGTCGATGGACATGAGATAGATTGCGGAAAGGGCTTTTTGTTCATCTTCCCGTATCAGCTGCATTCAAATCTGAAAAATCTCGAGGTGAAGCACATCTCGCTCATCGCCTCGCCCTACTCCTGCGGCTTTTCGTCAAATCGTCTGCTCGAATTCAGACCGACCGAGCCGTTTATACCGATCGAGAGGGCGGGAGAATCGCTCGAGCTGCTGATGAGCTACGGAGAACGGCTCTGCTCGATGCACGAGAAAAGCAATGAGGTGTTGCTCGAGGCGGCGACCGCCTGTGTGGTGGGAGAGGCACTTCGGCACATGGAGCTGATACCGGTCGGAGACGTGGGGCAGCTCGACACAGTTAGCAGAGTGATAGCCTACTGCATGGCGAATCTCACCGGTGATCTCTCGCTCGACGCGGTGGCAAGTGCGTTGAATTTCAATAAATGCTACATTTCGAAGGTGTTCTCATCGAAGCTCAATATGCGCTTTACCGATTTTGTCAACGATCAGCGGATATATCGTTGCTGTGAGGAGCTGCGTTCGACTCAAAAGCCGATAACCCGCATCGCGCTCGAGAACGGCTTTGCAAATCAATCCACCTTCAATCGAATTTTTATAAAAATGTGCGGCTGCTCTCCGCGAGAATTCCGCAGACTTCAATAAGAGGTAAATATTTCATTGGTTTTGGTAAAAATAGCTATAGCTTTTTGCCGTGTCTCTGTGGTATAATAAAATCACAGAGTAGCCCGATCGGAAAATCGATAATATCCGACGGGCTGCGACCGAATTTATGCTAAGGCAAACACAGCTCCGAACGGAGCGGAGAGGAACGGTTATCAAAATGAAAAGGCTACGTTTAATTTCGATCTTGCTTGCACTTTTTACAGTATCGCAGACGCTTGCCTGCGGTGACACGGCGGGAGGCGGCACAGAGACCACCGACCCCGGTCCATCCGATCAGACCACCGCCGAGGATGTGAAGGAATACGAATTCTCGCGCAAATGGGCGGGGCAGGAGCTTCACATTTTGAACCCCTACGACATATATTCGATGCACTCTCAGCTCGATCGCGAGACGATATCG
>CAYRKS010000022.1:11168-16040 GCA_964424855.1 uncultured Lachnospiraceae bacterium | reverse complement strand
AGCTCAAGTACATCGCGCAGGAGATCATCCGCGGCAACTTCGAAAACCGCGTTCATATTGGTCTCGACTTCTTTGATGCTTCGATCAACCGCATTGCGGCATGGGTCATCGGCACGAGAAATATGCAGAAGGCTCTCATCTACGCTATGCTCGAGCCGACCGAAATGCTCAAGAAGCTCGAGCTTGAGGGTGACTACACCTCGCGTCTCGCACTTCTCGAGGAGTACAAGACCTATCCCTTCGCAGCCGTTTGGGATTACTACTGCGAGACCGAGAATGTTCCGGTACGCGACGAGTGGCTCAAGGAAGTCAAGCAGTACGAGGCTGACGTTCTCTGCAAGAGATAAGCTCTGAGTTATCGGGTTAAAAAGAGTATAATAACGGATTTGCGAGGTGGATTTTCCTGAAAAAGAATAATGATCCGAGCACGGAAAGCGGCGGTGTCGAGAGGGTATGCTCTCTTTGCGGATATGCGCGAGAGATCACCGGTCGTGACGAGCTGCTGTGCTTAAAAAAGGGTATAGTCCCGAGCGGATATTCCTGCCGCAAATTCAGCTATGATCCGCTCAAGCGCGTCCCGCGCCGAAGACCGCCGATAGAGCTCACTGAGCTTCCGAAGCTTTGAAAAAACAGAAAATGCCGCATGATTTTTTGAGTCATGCGGCATTTGTACAAAAAATAAGAGCCGTCAGAAGCGACAATGCTTCCGGCGGCTTTTAGCTTTGCGAATTTTCCTGGGTGATATCCTCAAGCATAGCGGTCATTGGGAAGGTATGATCGATCCGCGCGTCGAAATACTGGCGGCAGGCGCGTGCGAACAGTGGGATATATTCCTCGGCAAGCGAGAAATTATATAGCTTTTTAGGTTCTGCATACATAACATATCGCATTGCGTCAAGCACGGGAGACTCGAGTTGGATGAGTATTTCCTCGGCTTCAACGGCATCCTCGGCAGAGCTTCGATCGCAGCTGTGCTTTCCGAGGCAGTCACGACAGAAAAGGCAGCCGTCATCCGCGCTGAGATAAAGCTCTCCGAGCGGCTTTTGGCACAATTGGCAGCCCGAAAGATCGGGTCCGACTCCGAAGAGTCGGAGCATTCTCATCTCAAAGGCGGCGCGAACGAGCCGCAGATCGAGTCCATCCTTATGAGTTATCAGCCAGAGAGTATTTATGAGCAAGCGAACCATTTCGTCATCGGGCTGATCCTCGACCATCATGTATTCGGCGACGCTGAGGAAATATGTTCCGAGAAGGACGGTGTCGTAATCTCGGCAGAGGTCGAAATAATTCACGATTCCGGTTGCCTCGTTAAGGCGATGCGAGCCTCGGCTACTCGTGTAAATGACGAATTCCGCGACGCAGAACACCCGTGTCGGGTGGCAGTATCTGAAGCCGCCGCGATTGAACTGATTTACCGAGACCGATATTTTACCGTGTCCGAAGGTCAGGATGTGGATATATTTCATGTTTCCCGAGCAGATATACTCGCTGGAAACTATGCCCTTTACGGTTTCGAGCATTTATTCCTCGCTGAAGCCGAAGCTGTTGAGAAGGGTCGGATTATCGCGCCAGTTTTCCTTTACCTTCACCCAGAGGTCGAGATGCACCTGAGTACCGAAGAAGCTCTCAAGATCCTCTCTTGCCCAGGTACCGACCTTTTTGAGCTCGGCTCCGCCCTTTCCGATAATTATTCCCTTATGAGATTCCTTTTCGCAGTAGATTTCGGCGCGGATTTTGATTATATCGCGCTTTTCCTCGAACGCCTCGATGACAACGGCGGTTCCGTGGGGAATCTCATCGTTGAGTGTGCGAAGGAGCTTTTCGCGTATGATCTCGGCGGCGAGTGCGCGTTCGGGCTGGTCGGTGATCATATCCTCGGGGAAGAACCAATCGCCCTCATGAAGGAGCTTTGCCGCCTCGTCTACAACGATATTTACGCCCTCGTTCCTTATTGCCGCCATCGGGATGACCGAGGCGAAATCACAGAGCGCGGAATATGCCAATATGCACTCGGCAACTCTTGCGCCGTTGACCGAATCGGTCTTGTTTATCGCAAGGATTATCGGGGTCTTTTGCGAGCTCAGGCGGGCTATTATTGTTTTCTCGATATCGGATATCGGCTTTGCCGCATCGACGACGAGTATAGCGGCATCGACATCACCGATGGTCGTGGTTATGGTCTTTACCATGAAATCGCCGAGCTTATTTTTCGGCTTGAGCATACCGGGGGTATCCATGAAGACGAACTGATCGTCTCCGGTCGTGAGTATTCCGGTGATACGATTGCGGGTGGTCTGGGGCTTTTTTGATACTATTGCGACCTTCTCGCCGAGAAGTGCGTTGAGCAGAGTCGATTTTCCGACATTCGGGCGACCGACTATAGCTATAAATCCTGTTTTTGTCATTCCTTATATCCCTTTCAGATTGTCAGCCGAGCATTTCGGTCATACGCGGCTGTGGTTTATATAATTATATCACACTGCATTAAAAAATGCAAGTGAAAAAGAGTTAAAACTCGCCGCACGGCAAAAAAATCATTTTTTGACTGCGGAGGCGCGGAAATCCTTTGGCGAGCAGCCCTTTATCGACTTAAATATCCGATGAAAATGCTCGTTGGAATTGAAGCCGACGCGAAGACCTATCTCGGTTATGGTCAGGTCGGTCGTGACGAGGAGACGCGAAGCCGCCTCGATCCGCGTTTCGGTGAGGAGCTGAGTAAAGGTGCGCCCGGTGTGACTTTTCAAAATATGGCAGTACTGGCTGCGCGAATAGCCCGCCTGTGAGGCGGCTTCATCGAGAGTCAGGGTCTTATAGCTCTCACGGATCAGGTGTATCATGCTTCCGACTGCGGCTCCGCGGCGAAGGTGGTCGCTCACGAGCTGTGCGTTCTTCATATGCCGGCTCATGAGGCGGCAAAGCAGCTCGGTCAGAAGTGCGTCGCAGGCGGTTTTGAAATATGCACCTCGGTTTATGAATTCACGATAGAGCTTAAGCTCGGTCTCGCGAAGCTCGCTGTCGTTTTGAGTATAGAATAGGATATAGCTTTCGGGCGAGCCGCCGTATATCGAGCTTCTGAAGAAGTCGGAGAGGAGATTATCCTCCTCGAGGATCGAGAAGAACGCCTTGTCAAAGGTGGATTTTCGTATGTAAAGCTTGATCACGTTGCAGTCATCGCAGAATACCTTCAGGCAGTGGTGAGTTCCTGGCGAGAGGATCAGCAGGTCTCCGGCGTTTAGCGGAAGTTCGCCGCCGGCGAGCTCGATGGAGCAGCTCCCGTTAAGGCAGTAGCAGAGCTGGAAATAGTTGTGGCAGTGGTATCGGTGGACATCATACCTGAAATGATGGGTAATGAATATATTCGTGCGGCGAAACTCGGTCTCGGGTTCATTTGTCGGGTGTATCCAGAGATATTCCGAGCTACCGCTTAGGTAATGCTCACGCATATCCAGCTCAAAGCGATTGAAATCGGTTATGAATTTTTCAATCTCGCCGATGTCATCAAAGGTCAGAGAGTCAAGAAGAGAATCGACATCGTGCTTTATTTTTATCTGGTTTGGAGTCATATCCGGTGAGAAGCCGTCGGTACGCTCAAGCTTACGCGGAACTTCGGAGTCGAGCTCGGGAGTTTTTTTCATTTTCGTGACCATTCCTTTCTAATTATTTTGTAATCGGTTTGTGTGGACAGAGCCGCAAATGCCGTTTCTTTCGCCGTGACCGAAGAAAAGCCTGTTATTCTGAATATATTATATCATGCTTTTAAGAAAAATTCAAGTGAAATCGGAAAATAAATCAACTTTTCCATAAAATAATCAATAAACAAGTTATCGCTCATATGGTATAATATATACATAAATAACCCGAATATCGGGACTCGAAAAGGAGAAAACTTATGAAAAAAGCACTGTCTGTTTTACTCGCAGCTCTGACTGCATCGGCACTTATGGTTCCTGCCCTTGCAGAGAATTCCATCAATCTCGGCTCCAATGCCGAGACCGTCACCGCGACGATCGCCGCAGTCGGTGATAAGACACCGACTCTCGACGGAAAGATATCCGAGGGAGAATATCAGGAGATCAAGTATTCGAAGGATGATCTCATGTATCTCGGCTACAACGATGCGCGTCTTGCCGAGATGGAAAAGCGCGATGTAAAGCTTTACGCCGCATATTCGTCCGACACGGTTTATATCGGCGTTGTGGTTGACACTCCCGACTTTGTTCAGAAGTCTGCCGACGGAAACGGAATGTGGCAGTATAACTGTCTCCAGCTTTGCGGTGCAAAGACCTCCGAGACAAGCGCAACGACCCGTGCCGAGCTCGGCTACGCGCTCAGCTCCGACAGCGGAAAGCTGCTCTTTGCCAACTATTCGAGCGGATATCTCAGCGGCTACACCGCAGATACCACCGGCAAGGATTTTGCCATTGTAAGCGAGAACGGCGTTACCACCTATGAGGTCGCAATGCCTGCCGCAGCCTTCGGTGCGGACAGCCTCAATAAGGGTGACAAGATCAGACTCGACATAACCATCGTTCTCAGCGAGGACGGTTCGAAGCCTGCCGTTATCGAGTGGGCTCAGGGCTGCTATGTTGCAAAGGATGTTACAAAGTTTGCGACCGTTACCCTCGGCGACAAGATAGAGGTCAAGAAGGAGGCTCCCGCCTCTGCCGCTCAGACTCCCGACATGATCGGACTTTGCCTTGCGGCTCTGGCTGCATCTGCCGGTGCGGCATATGCTTTCGGAAAGAGAAAGTAAGCCTATTCGGTTAAAGGCAAAGGCTTTATAAAGCTTGCAGGATGACTTTTTCATTGCGGCGCGCCCTCGCGAATATTTCGCGGGGGCGCGTTGTTTTATCAAAAATGATATATTAAGCT
>CAYRKS010000022.1:9538-11158 GCA_964424855.1 uncultured Lachnospiraceae bacterium | reverse complement strand
ATGATAAAAAGACAAACCCGAGTCGGCGGAAGTGCTGACTCGGGTAAGAAATATGATGAGATGATTTGCGGTCGAGCTATTTCGGTCAAATATCACCCAAATAGTTTTTGTTGGGGGTAAACTCACCCTCGCCGCTCATGGTTCCGACATGAGTTCCGTCCTCTGTAAAGACCTCACCGTCATATATAAAGCCGTTCTGTCCGTTTGCGAGCACAGCGTTTTTGGGACCGATAAGCTCCCATGTGGAGGAAATGAAGAAGAGAAGTATCTTGAGAGACACACCGAAGGTCGTGGTCAATAAGCTTATCAAAAGCTTTTTGCGGAGAAATTCAGGGCATTTTGCGCGAATGCGGTTGAACAAGAAGAATCCGATCACACCGCAAATGATTCCTGCGAAAAGCTGGAACCAAAGCTCCGAGTCTATGTTTTCTTGGCGGAGCAGAGCTTCAATGAAGCTATAGATAGTGATAATGGGTGCTAACATGAATGCCACGGTTATATATGCGGAAAACCGCCCGTATACATTAAAGGTTTTGTAGAGACCTGTCACCTTGCTCTCCTTGGAGTAGCAGATAACACAAAGTATAAGAAAGACGATACAAAATAACATAATTTTTGCTCCTTTTTGTTTCCTTTAATTTCTCATCATATTTGGTTTTTCATTGTGTACATTTACAAAGCACAAAAAGTTACAATCATTTCAATTATTGGTCATATTTAAGCATTGAAAAAGCCTGCATTTTGGAGTATAATGTTTATGGTTTTTTTATTGTCCTCAGTTCGCAAAGGTACACCTTTGCAAATTAAGACTTTTTTGTTTGATCCGTATTTTCAAATTTTCTTGACTTTCCGTAAAATGTACCGACCGGCATATTGCAGGCTTTTGCCGCTTGCTTAAGTGTAAGCTGCTTTGCCCTCCACGCCTTGTGGATCTCATGAAAATTTTCAGGCAAGGGAAGCGGCGGTCTGCCGAATTTTATCCCCTTTGCTTTTGCCGCAGCTATTCCCTCTGCCTGCCGCTGACGGATATTTGTGCGCTCATTTTCGGCCACAAAGGAAAGCACCTGCAAGACAACATCACTCAGAAAGGTTCCCATAAGGTCTTTTCCGCGGCGAGTGTCCAAAAGCGGCATATCCAGAACCACGATGTCGATGCCCTTTTCCTTAGTAAGCAGCTTCCACTGCTGTAGTATCTCCTCATAGCTGCGTCCCAGGCGGTCAATGCTCTTAATATAGAGCAGATCGCCTTTTTTCAGCTTTCGCAGGAGCTTTTTATACTGCGGTCGATTAAAATCCTTACCTGACTGCTTGTCCGAGAGGATATTTTTATCCGCCACACCGACCTCCTTTAATGCAATCAGCTGTCGAGCCTCGTTTTGATCCCGACTGCTGACACGAATATAGCCATAGATGCTCAATCAAAATCCTCCATTCATGATTCCTTCACCGACCGCCTTTTTCGGCACGATCGAGCTTGCAAATGTCGAGAGCCGATTTAAGCGGTTGGTGTTTATCTAAAAATAGTTTTTATACTTTCAAAAAGCAAAAAAATAACGGGTACTCGGCTTTCACCGAATATCCGTTATTTCGTTATCGATAATTTTTGACAGATGTTGATTT
>CAYRKS010000022.1:6080-9520 GCA_964424855.1 uncultured Lachnospiraceae bacterium | reverse complement strand
ACCTGTTTTACGAATATCTGCCGGGGCTGTCCCGCGTTCGGAAATGCCGTAGGAGCTTTTTAGCTTTTGGCATTTATTTACGGGTGAATTTTTTTAATGAGCGAATTATTTTACCTCTACCACGGTGACACCGAGGTCTCCCTCGCCGTACTGACCGTAGCGATATGAAACGACGCGCGGATCGCGCTTGAGGTAATTCCAGAGTGCCTTACGGAGCATTCCGGTGCCCTTGCCGTGGATGAGTCGGAGCGAATGTATCCCGGCGATCTGAGCCTCGTCGAAGTATTTATCGACTGCACACCAAGCGTCATCGCCGTTCATTCCGCGAAGGTCGATCTCGCTTTTGAAGTCGCGCGAGACGGTCACGCGGTATTTGTCTGCCGCCATCTGCTTTTTCTGTGCGTCGGTGAAAATGACCTTATTTTCATCGAGGAGCATGAGGTTTGAGACCTTTGTGCGGGTCTTGATTATTCCCGCCTGAACATTTACGTTTCCGTCCTTATCGGGCGCGTCGAGTACGACACCCTTTTTATTTATGTTGATGATGAGAACATCATCGCCCTTTTTGAGCGGACGGGGAAGAACATAGTCCTCGGCGACTCTCTCGTGAACGGGATTTATCGCGGCATCGCTATCCTTAAGGTGCTTACGGATATTTCTCCGTCCCTCCTCGAGAGCCGAGGCAAGATTTGCGCTCTCGCGCTCCTTCTTGACCTTTTCGAGCTGCTCCATGACGAATTCACTCGAGACCTTCGCGCTCTTGATTATCGACGAAGCCTCGGCGCGTGCCTTTTCAAGCTCACGCTCGGCGATTGCCAGCTCATCTGCGATGCGCTTTTCGTTCACGCGCTTATATTCCTCAAATTCTATTCGGAGCTTTTCCGCTTCGGCGCGGTTTTTGTCCATTTCGAGGCGGCTCTGCTCGAGCTTTGATATGACATCCTCGAACTGCTTGTTTTCCTCACTGACGAGCTCCTTTGCGCGGTCAACGATCTCATCCGAGAGACCGAGCTTTGAGGAGATGGCGAAGGCGTTTGACTTTCCGGGAGTTCCGATTATCAGCCTATAGGTCGGCTTCAGGGTATTGACATCGAATTCGCAGGAGGCGTTCACGAAGCCCTCGGTCTCGAGTGCGAATGCCTTCAGCTCGGCGTAGTGAGTCGTTGCGGCGCAAAGCGCACCGACCGAATGAACCTTTTCGAGCACTGCTATTGCGAGAGCCGCGCCCTCGACGGGATCGGTACCTGCTCCGAGCTCATCGATGAGGACAAGCGAACGGGCATTTACATTATTTGTTATACCGACGATATTGACCATATGAGACGAGAAGGTAGATAGCGACTGCTCGATCGACTGTTCGTCTCCGATATCGGCGAAGATATCGTCGAAAATGCAGAATTCGGAGGTATCCGAGGCGGGAACATGGAGTCCCGACTGAACCATGAGAGCGAAGAGACCGATGGTCTTCATCGTGACGGTTTTACCGCCGGTGTTGGGACCGGTTATAACGAGCGTTTGGTCACTTCCTCCGAGGGTGAGCGATATCGGAACGACCTTTGTCGGGTCAAGCAGAGGGTGACGCGCCTTTACGAGGGTCATTTTGCGGTCTCCGGTTATTTTTCCGGGGACTGCATCGAGTCTGAAGGAGAGCTCACTTTTGGCAAAGATGAAGGCGAGCTCGGTGATGTTTGTATAGTTGAGGTTGAGTCCCGATTCTATAGCGGCGACATCTGCGGAAAATTCGGCGAGGATGCGTTCTATCTCCGCGGATTCCTTAACCTGAAGCACACGAAGCTCATTGTTTGCCTCGACGACCGAAAGCGGCTCGACGAAGAGTGTCGCGCCCGAAGCGGAGGTGTCGTGGACAAGACCCTTTACCTCGTTTTTGTTTTCGACCTTGACCGGAACGACATAGCGTCCGTTTCGCATGGTGATTATATTTTCCTGAAGATATTTGCTCGAGGCACCGCTGATGAAGCTTTGGAGATTATCCTTTATACGGTTGTTTGCCTGACGCATTTTGCGGCGGATATCGGCGAGAGTAGGGCTTGCCTCATCGGCGATCGTATCCTCCGAGACGATGGCGGTGTAAATGCGCTCCTCGAGCTTTTTGTTGGGGATTAGGCGTTCGAACCTTTCATCGATCGAGGTCAATTCGCGGCGATCCGAGCGCGAATATTCGAGCAGAGAGCGTGCGGTGCGAAGAACATTTGCAATGTCGAGCAGCTCGCGCGGAGTCAGCACCGCACCCTTTGCGGCGCGCTCGGCAGAGTCACGCACATCCTTTATCAGTCCGAACGAGGGCATACCCTTAACTGCTTGCATTGCCTTTGCCTCGGTGGTCTCACGCTGGAGGCGGAGTATGCGGTCGGGCGAATTTGTCGGGCGAAGTGCGAGGGCAAGCTCCTTTGCTCCGGCAGTCGGGGCGCGTTCGGCGAGCATTGCGAGTATTTTATCGTATTCGAGAGTTTTAATGGCTCTTTCGTAGTTTTCCAATTTTTTCGATCCTTTCGGGAAGATTAAGTCATTTCACGTGAAAAACGACTGTAATAAAATTATACCACAATCCTGTGGAAAAATCAAGGCAGAGAATGATAAAAATCAAGCTTGGGGCAAGCGGAAAGAAATTTTCGACGAATTTATGCGTTTTTCGCGGTTTTTCGTCGTTTTTTGAGCCTTATATCGAAGGTGACGAATTGTGTCGAACGATTTTTCTTTACTTTTGCTCCAAAATGTGTTATTATGGTATTGGGACCTTTCAAATAATCCCGAAAAATTAAAGACAGCACGGGGGGTTTGGAGGCTCAAATAATTTTAATCCAAAGGGGGAAGCATTTATGCTTACTGATAATCATGCGAAAAGACATTCGGTATTTTTCAGCCGAAAGGCACTCGACAACGCAACGGTAGTTGAGGTCGAGGCGTTTTTGGAGGAGCTTGAGGGCAGAGCCGCCTACGGCTTTGAAGCAAGGCTTTGGCTGGGCGAGGACAACGACACGGCGGAGGTATGTGACGTGACCGAATGTCGCGAGACCGCGGAGGAGCTTTTTGATCTGCTGTCGAGGGGAAATGTATTCCCGTGCCAGCTTTGTGAGGTTGTCGAGGACTATGTAACCGCGATCTCGTCGGTAATGTACGGCGAGGCGGTCGCTACATAATCGGCGAAAGCAGCTCCTTCGAGCTCAAGAGGTCGGCTTCAGCTGTGAGACAGTGAAGCGTCGGATATCGCTTTCAGTCTTTCAAATAGCTGGGCGGTAACATCGGCATCGTCAAGTGCGCGGTGTGCGTGGGTATGCTCTATTTCGAAATGCTTGGTGAGAGCCTCGAGTCCGAGACTTTCCGAGCCGACCGCGCTGCCCAGTCGCTTTGCAAAGCGGAAGGTATCGAAATAGCTGTTTGTCAGCGCGATACCTTCACGGCGTGCGGCGCGTTCGAGAAAG
>CAYRKS010000022.1:0-6070 GCA_964424855.1 uncultured Lachnospiraceae bacterium | reverse complement strand
ATCATGTCCGAATCCTTTACTCCGTGTCCGAGGAGGATACTGCTTCCGACGAAATCGGCGAAGCGGCGGATCACCTCGGAGACCGGCGGCATATCTGCGACCATCTCATCGGTTATCCCGGTAAGCTCAACTACTGTGGGAGTTATCGGTCGTCCGGGGTTGCAGAGCTGAGAAAAGCGTTCGGTAACGATACCGTTTTCAACGCGGACTGCGCCTATCTCGGTTATTTCGGGTCTGCTGTCGCCCGAATATATACCGAGCGATCCGGTCGTTTCGAGATCGAAGGCGACAAAGCTGTCGAAGTCCGGCTCGATATGCTCGGACGGGCGAGGCGGCATTCCGTCCTCGACCAGAGTTATTTCGGTGGCCATGAGGCGAAGGTCATCTATGATGCGGTCAATATCTCCTGCCGCACCCTCGATGCGTATCGTTTTATAGCCCCGAACATTGTCCTCGCAGGGGAAATCGACCTCGGCTCCGGCTATCAGCCGGAGCTTTTTTTGATACTCATCGAGTCCCGATAGAGTGAGGGTATCTATATATTTAAGTATCAGCGGGGAGGCTTCGGGCTGCTTTTTCAGCTCGGCTATATCGCCGCAGGCACGCTCTATTTTCTGCTTTATCTCGGCACGGCAGGTCTTTATCGGGAAGGACGGGGAATCCCAGCGTTCGTCCCAGAAGGCGGGGCTGGAAAGCACCAGCCTTGAGAGCTCTCCCAGCTCGGAGGAGAGCTTTTTTGCGCAGCTCATAAGCTCACGGCGGCGTTTTTTGATCCGCTCGTCGCAGCAATAGTCAATGTATTCCTGAACGAGCGTTATGGGATGGCTGAGGCTTGAGATAAGCTCCTCGAGCAGAGTCTCATATTCTCGAAGCGAGCCGTCCGAGTCGGAGTATTTTTTTCGTAGGCTTTTTATCCGACCCTTTCCGCGCTCGAGTGTTTCTCTGAGCTTATTAAGGCGGTGACGCTCGTTCTTTGCCTCCGAAAGCGTTTCGGCGGTGTATATCGGCTCATTGAAGCGTTCAAGCTCGGCTTCGACGGTCTTTTTTATTTCATCGGCATTTTTGAGCCTGACCGCTCCGTTTTCTTCGGCGATCACCAGCTCGATAGTATTCATCGTTCGTTTTTTCTCCTGAAATTTTATGATAGAATAATTATAGCATATTTTGAAGCTTTATGCAACAGGGAATTGTTAATTCTGTGTTGGTTTAAGGCATAAGAGCTTTGCCAAGGTCGGTGTCTTGACGACTCGGTAGGCTGTGATGCGCCGAATCCTTCGGCTATTTTTAGAAAGTGTCGAGAGCTTTCAATGTTTTCACATCGTAAACAATATATGACTTGACAAAGGCGAAAAAATGAGTTATAATAGTGCTTGTACGGAGCTGCTTCGCGGCTGAAAATCGGGATCAAGACCACTGAACCGCAGATATCGGCGAAGCAGGTGAAAGGAGACCATCATGCTTAAAAAATTTGTCTCAAATATTCCGCTCGGAACCGGAACGAACTTTATACTCGAGGGAAAGCAGAGCGGACGCTATCGTGCGTATTTTCCGGTCGAGATTGGCGGTGAGTTCAACTGGGGGATGCTTTTTGTAATGTCGGTGAACACCACCTTTGCGGACGGTAAAACGGCGTATGCCAATCGCTCGGGCGGGGGCTTCAGAATAATTTCAGCGAAGCTTGCGGACGGCGGAGCATACGGCGAACCCGATCTGAGTGTCGAGCCGTTGTGGCTACCCTTGAGCTTTGACGGGAAGGAGTCTCGCGAGGTATTACCCGACGAGCGGTTTTGGAGCGATCCGATACGGCTGAACATTCCCGAAGGACACGCTGTTGTATTCGAATGGGAGCTTGAGGGTGAGGACATCCCCTGCACACCTGACAGTCAGGCATACGCCTTTAGGATCACATCGAAGGGCTTCGAGCCGGCAGGTGATTGTCCGCTTCCCGCTATGCTCGGCTGTGACCGTCCCTACAAAAAGCGGGTCGCTTTCCTCGGTGACTCGATAACTCAGGGCTGTGGAACGAATCGCGGTGCGGTCGAGATGTGGGCGGGGCGGCTCGGGATGCTGCTCGGCGGCGAATATGCCGTCTGGAACTTGGGACTCGGATATGCGCGCGCCGAGGATGCCGCTTCGAACGGAAATTGGCTTTGGAAGGCAAAGCAAAACGATGTCGTTATCCTGACGCTTGGAGTGAACGATATTTTGCACAGTGCGCACGATTCGAAGCACTGTTCGACTGCCGGAGAGCTTATTTCTTACATAGAGGCGACATTGACCGAGCTTCAGTCGAGCGGGGTCGAGGTTATACTCTCGATCATACCGCCGTTTGAATTCGGTCGTGCGCAGCTTCGCGAGTGGAGAGCGGTAGAGCTTGCGATACCCGCGCTCGCCGAGATGTACGGCTGCAGGATATACGACATAGAAGCGGCACTCGATGCCGATGATCGGCGCGGCGGAAAATATATATACGGTTCACACCCTGACGGGCGAGGAGGACTTGCCGCGGTGGAAAAATTCCGCGAAGCATTTTATATAAACGGAGAATGGACGATATGAATTACAAGGATTTTCAGCCTAAGACAACCTCGCGTGTGCGCGAAAATATCGAATGGTCGATGACCTATGCCTTCAACGCGACCGACAAGGTGACACCGAGAGTACTGCTTATCGGAGACTCTATCTGCAACGGGTATCATTCGGAGGTGCGTGACCGGCTTGCCGACCGTGCCAACATAACCTACTGGGCGAGCTCGAAATGCGTTACCGATCCCGATTATTTCCGCGAGCTTGAATTTATGCTCGATTCGAGTGATTTTGCCTTTATCAGCTTCAACAACGGGCTTCACAGTCTTTCGACCGAGCTTTCTGAGTGGGAGGAGGCATATCGCGCGGCGGTTCGCTTTATTCTCGCAAGGAAGCCCGAGGCTAAGCTCGTGCTGACCCTTTCGACCTCGCTCAACGATGCGGAAAAGACGAGGCGTTCGAAGCTGCTCAACGAGATCGTTATGAGAATTGCCAATGAGCTTTCGCTCACGGTGATCGACCTTTTCACTCCGACCGATCGACTCGACAAGGACGCTGAGATGAGTGACGTATATCATTTCAAGGCACCGGCGCGTGCTATGCAGGCTGATATCATCGTTTCGGTGATCGACCGAGAGCTCGGGCTTTCGCACGGCTCGAATGTCCAGATGTCCACCGAGACCGGTGCGATGGGAAAGCAGAGCTGACAAGTCTCTAAACAAACCGACCTCCTTGTTTTTTCTCCGTCGGAAGATGAATTTTTGGAGGAAAAATGAAGCATTTTATTAAAATAACTGCCGCTGCGCTGATCGCGGCACTTCTTTCGGCGAACCTTTCGGCTCTCGAATTTTCGGGGCTTGGGAGTGCAGATCGAATAATCCGCGAGGAGATCGGCGGAGGGCTGATCTATACCGAGGTCAAGACCACGGGTGCGCTCGGCTCACAGAGCTCATACATATTCGAGTACACGCCGGGAGAGGGTACGCTCCCGATTATAGGCACGAGCAGGGTTTACGGTCGAGATCGTCTCGGTGAGCTTATCGGGGAAACCACGCTCGGCGCGGTCAACGGTGACTTTTACAGTCTCAAGACCGGAGTCCCGATGGGAGTGATGATAAACGATGGGGTGCTTATATCGAGCGATGACGATCCCGAATCGCCGCGCTTTGCTATCGGCTTCAAGTCCGACGGCAGCACGATCATAGGAAAGCCCGAGCTGCTTCTCGAGGCTTTGAACCTACGGAGCGGTGAAGCTGCGGAGCTTGAGCATTTCAACAAATATCCCTCGAAATGGGGGGCATATCTGCTCGACCGCAGCTATTCGGACAGCACCACCTCGACCGAGGCATCGCTCGAGATAGTGCTTGAGACTGACGGTGAGCTGAGGCTCGGTGAAAGCATTTTCGGAAGGGTACGCGAGATACGCGAAGCGTCGCAAAACGGCGAGATACCCGAGGACTGCATGGTGCTGACCGTTACCGAATCGAGCGCGGCGTATTCGCGTTTTTCAGGCTATAAGGTCGGTGATGAGCTGGTGATATCGGTTCGTTGTGCCGAGGGCTGGGAGGAGGTTATAACGGCGATCGGCGGCGGAGATATCATACTCGAAAACGGAGCAATGCTCGAGGGGATAATCGATGATGAGCATGAGAAGGTATCAAATCCGCGAACGGCGGTCGGTGTGAGAGCCGATGGGAGCGTTGTGTTTTATGCGGTCGATGGACGCTCAAAATCGAGTCGTGGGCTGACCGAGACCGAGCTTGCCGAGGTCATGGCGGGACTTGGCTGTATCACGGCGTTAAATCTCGACGGCGGCGGTTCGACAACGGTAATGGTCAAATATTCGTCCGAGGCCGACTGTGTATATGTGAATTCTCCTTCGGACGGAAGACCGCGGACGGTCGGAAACGCAGTGCTTTTGATCTCATCCGAGGAGTCGGACGGCATACCCGACGGTTTGGTGCCGAGCGAAAAAACGCCGCTGATACTGAGCGGCAGCAGCTATGAGGTAAAGGCTGTCATACGCGATAGAGCCTACAAGCCGATAGGCGAGGCAGAGTCTGTCACGGTCATAGCTCCCGAAAATGCGGGCAGCGCGGTCGGATCGACCTTTACTGCGGGAGACAAGGCGGGGCTTTATGAGCTGGCACTGAGCAGCGCGGGGCTTGTCGGAAGGCTCTATGTGAACATAACCGACAGGCTCGATTCGATAGAGCTTTTTCCGAGCTATTCGCGCGCGGTCTTCGGTGAGCCGACACGGCTCGAGCTTTTGGCGAAATATCGCGGAGAGAAGGTCATATGCGATCCCGAGCGGTTTTATTTCACGCTGAATAATACGCACATTCTGCCCGACGAGAACGAATATCCCGATGCGATGATAGTCTGCGAGCTGGGATATCTCACGAGGGACTGCGAGTTTGTAGCCTTTGAAGGTGCGGTCGGAGAGGTCGAGGTCGGGATACAGCTTGACGAGCTGATCGGAGCTGCGCGAATACGGGTAGGCGAAGGTGACGAGAAGATTGAGGAGTCGGCGATATATTCGAATACTCTTGCTCTCGAAACGGTCGGCGCGGGATACAAATCCGAAACTGCGATAAGAGCGACGAAAGCCTCGGAGACCTCGGAAGCGGCACTGCTCTGCGATACCGATATAGCGGCAGGCGGAAGGAGCATAAGTCTCTGGGTCAGCGAGCTTCCGAGCGAACCCTTTTGCACGGTGATCGATCAAAGCGGAAAAAAGCACACGCTGTATTATAAAGTGACCAAGGACTATAGCCGACAGCTCGGCTTCATCGAGCTTACGGCAGAGCTGCCCGAGGAACTTTCGAGCGAGCTCTGCACGATAGAGACCTTACTCGGCTTTTCATGTGAAGAGAGCTTTTCGCTCGACCTCTCTGCCGCTCGGATATCCTACGGTGACGAGCCGATCGTTCCGATCTCGGGGCTTGAGGGACACTGGGCGAAGGATGCGATATTAAGGCTTTACGACATGGGCGCGATACAGAGCTATGACTGTCAATACGAGGGAGATTCGATAAGCTATTCGCCCGACAAAATGCTGACGCGCGGCGAGTTTGCAAAGATAGTTTCGCTCTGGCTCGGACTTGACAGCTCGGACAAGCTTGAGGGAGAGAGCTTTGAAGCCGACACGCCGACCGAAAAGCTTCCATACATCAGAGCGGTCATTGCCGAGGGGATAATGAACGGTACGGGAAGACTTGACGGCAGGCTCTTATTCAATGCGAACAGTGGGATAACGAGGCAGGAGGTCTGCAAGGTACTCGGTCTGCTGATTTCGGGCGAGAACTCGAGCGGATATACTCCGACCGATATCGATCGTGTCGCAGAGTGGGCGCGAGACGGAGTTGAGGTCTGCATATCGGCGGGTATAATCGGCGGCTACGAGGACGGTTCGATCCGTCCCGAAAATTCGGTCACGCGCGGTGAGCTTGCGATAATGCTCGAAAGGACCGAAGGCTTGCTGACAGTCTGATTTGATTAAATTTATCAGCAATGGGAGATAAAAATTACCGCCGACTCAAGA
>CAYRKS010000021.1:0-16116 GCA_964424855.1 uncultured Lachnospiraceae bacterium | reverse complement strand
CCCCCCCCCCCCCCCCCCCCCCCCCCCCCCCCCCCCCCCCCCCCCCCCCCCCACTATTAAAGAAAGGACATAACATGATAGCAATATTACAGCGTTGCTCGAGCGCGAAAGTCGAGATCGACGGCGAGACCGTCGGACAGTGCGGGAAGGGACTGATGATCCTTTTGGGCGCGGCGAAGGGAGACGAAACGACCGACGCGGAGCTTCTCGCGGCGAAGATCGCCGACCTTCGGATATTCGACGACCCGGACGGAAAGATGAACCTCTCGATCCGCGACATCGGCGGCGAGGCACTTGTCATTTCGAACTTCACACTGCTCGCAAATTATAAAAAGGGCAACCGTCCCGACTATTTCGGCGCGGAAAAGCCGCAGAAGGCGAGTGAGCTTTACGAATACTTCATCGCCTGCCTCAGAGATAAGCTCGGTCACGTCGAATCGGGACGCTTCGGCGCGGATATGCAGGTAACACTGACAAACGACGGTCCGGTGACTATATCGATGGACAGCAGTGTCCTCAAAAAGTGACATGAAGTTAAAAATTTACGGCAGCTTGAATAAATACTATATTCAAACGCTTTGTATGCTCTTTTGTCCCGGCGCGAAATTCGCCGATCGGGACGACGATGATCCGCAGGACGGGCAGAACTTCGAGGCTCTGTTCATCTGCGACAGCGTAAAGGGAAGCTTCGGGGAATATGTCTTCGTCACCTGTAAATTTGTAAAGGACGGTAAGATCGGCTTCTCGGTCAAGCGCGAGAGGGTCGGAGAGGGCTCGATCTGGCTCGGTGTCGGAGAGGGCTCGTCAACGCTTTACGACCGCGCCTGTAAGATGGCGGCGGGAAAGGCGGCTCTCGACGCGGGAAAGCAGCTTTTCGGTATCATCCCGTCCTGGGGAGTCCTGACCGGCATACGCCCGGCAAAGCTCGCGCGCGAAATACTTCGCGCCCCGCGAAAGGAGGATCCGTCCAAGACCAATACGACCGCGACCGCGCGCTCGATACTCATAAACGAGCTGTCGCTCGCGCCGGGGAAGGCGACCCTCGTTGTCGATATCGCACGAAGCGAGCAGCGCATCGAGCGAATGCTCCGCTCGGGAAAGGCTCCGACCTGCTCGGTCTACATCAGCATCCCGTTCTGCCCGTCGCGCTGTGCCTACTGCTCCTTCGTGTCCTATACATCGCAAAAGCTCCTGTCTCTGATCCCCGACTACCTCGCGCGGCTGATCGAGGACGTGCGCGACACCTTGCTCTACCTGAAATCTCGCGGCTTTCGCGTGACGACGATCTACATCGGCGGCGGAACGCCGACCACCCTCGACGCAAAGCAGCTCGAGCTGCTGCTCTCGGCGATATCCTCGACCATCGATGTCACAAAGCTTGCCGAATTTACGCTCGAGGCGGGCAGACCCGATACCGTGACCGCCGAAAAGTTCGAGATCGCGCGTACCTTCGGGGTCTCGCGAATGAGCATCAACCCGCAGACGATGAACGACGAGATACTTCGCGGGATCGGTCGCCGCCACAGCGTCGCGGATTTCTACCGCGCGTATACTCTGGCGAAAAATTCGGGGATACGTGTGATAAACACCGACCTCATCGCGGGACTTCCGGGCGACGACTACGAGGGCTTTTCGAAGACGGTCGATAAAATGATCGCGCTCGACCCCGAAAACATCACCGTCCACACCTTCTGCGTCAAGAAATCGGCGGAGATATTAAAGGTGGACACCGAGATATACAACCGCTCGGCGGACGAAACGGTGAAGAGCGTAAATTATTCGCAGCTCAGGCTTAAAAACTCGGGCTACCGTCCATACTACATATATCGGCAGAAAAACACCGTCGGCAACCTCGAAAATGTCGGCTTCGCGAAGAAGGGAACGGAGGGACTCTACAACGTCCTGATGATGGAGGAGCTCCACCCGATCTTCGCGGTCGGCGCGGGCGCGGTCACAAAGCTGGTAAAGCGCGACGCTGACGGAAAGAAGCAGATAAAGCGAATTTTCGAGCCGAAATATCCATATGAATATCTTGCCGCCGATCGGGTCGGCTCGATATCGGCAAAGCTTGCCGAAGCAGATAAATTTTTTGATTTTCCAAGATAAGGGGAGGAGTGAACGTAATGTTAACGATTGAAAGAAATTGCCGTACCGCGGCAGATCGCCGCAAGTTCATTAAGGAGTGTGAGAACGACTTCTCAAAACGCCTTGACAAGGCGTGCGCCGAATGCTCAAAGCAGAGCGCGAGAGTCATCGCACTCAGCGGTCCGACCTGCTCGGGCAAGACGACCGCGGCGGGAAAGCTCGTCGCCGAGCTTTCGAAGAGCGGAAAGGATGTTCATCCGATCTCGATCGACAACTTTTTCAAGGAGCGTGACGTTCTCAACCGCGAAAACGAGATGTCGGGCGGCGCACGACTCGATTACGACTCGATAAACGCGATAGATTTCGAGCTTTTCGACCACTGCACGAGTGAGCTTCTGGCGGGTCGAGAGACAGTCCTTCCGAGCTATGACTTTGCAAACGGAACGCGCGTGACCGGCGAGACGATAAAGCCGAACGCGAACAGTGTTTTCCTTTTCGAGGGTATCCAGGCGGTCTATCCCGAGGTCGTCGCGCTGATGGGCGACGAAACGGTCTCGGTGTCGATAAATGTCGAGGATGATCTCGAGTTCAACGGCGTGATCTTCAACCGCCGCGACATTCGACTCATGCGCCGTCTGGTGCGCGATTTCAGATTCAGAGGAGCCGCGCCCGAATTCACGTTTTACCTCTGGAGATCGGTGGTCTTGAACGAGGAGCGTTCGATCCTCCCGCACGAGGAGCGCATCGACATCCGCATCGACTCGCTGATCCCGTATGAGGTCATGCTGATGAAGAGCGAGCTTACGCCGATCCTCGAGCAGGTCGCGGACACGAACCGCTTTTACGCCAAGGCTCTCGAATACATCGAGCGTCTCCATAGAATCGACATTGTTACGCCCGACATGATCCCCGAGGACTCGCTGCTCAGAGAATTCATCGGGTAAAGCCCGCAGAGCCTGATCACACCAAAAGTTTAACCATTCTGAACCCCGTTCGCACAGCTTGACCGGGGTTTTTGGCTTTGCCAATTAAGCCGCGAATGTGCGGCTCGAGCTTCGAGCGGATTCGAATGAAGGGGAAGTGCGTGTGATTTTCACCCGACCGCTCCGCGATTTCGCATTCGGAGACGGCGAGGATCGGATTTTCCGCAAATAAATCCCAAAAAGTGTGTTGGTTTTGCCCGAAATAACGTGCAAACAGCACAAAAACGTGGTATAATATATGTGTAATATAAAGCAGCCCGAATTTCACATATAAAGGAGAAAATAACAGCCATGCCGCTTTTTGGGATCGACCTGACCGAAAACGACCACTCTGTCGATTATACCGCGCTGAAGCGGGCGGGGGTGAGCTTCGCGATAGTTCGCGCGTCGCTCGGGATAAATTCGCCGAGCCTCGACAGATCAAATTGTACGAGCAACGCCGAGAGCGATAAAAGCGTCGAGAACGACAATAAAAGCAAGTACGATCTCGCGGAAATGAGCGAGATCGACGATTTTTCCCATTCCTGCCGAAGGGATCTGCGGCTCGAGGAGCATATAAACGGACTGCGGTCGGTCGGCATCAAGGTCGCGCTCTGCCATGAGCTGCACGCGAAAAACGTGATCGAGACGATAGTCGAGGCGGATTTCTTCCTCGAGCTGCTCGAGAACCTTCGAAAAAATCGCTTCGAGCCGATATTCTGCGCCTGCTCGGATGTCAAGCTGCACGAGGAAGCGGCGGATGCGTCGAGGCTCGAGGCGCGAAACGCACAATGCGTCGCGCAAGGTGATGTGCAAAACGGCGTACAAAGCAACGCGCAAGGCAACGAACAAAGCAATTCACAATTCGACCCGCAAGGCGCACAAAATGTGCAAAATTCTTCGAACACACAAAATCCGCAAAGCACCGACCCGCGCTCGAAATATCACGCCGCAAAGCTCTGCGACGCTTTCTGTCGCCGCCTTGCGACTTGCTTTGAACTATGTTCAAATGAACGTGGTTCAAATGAACGCGGCTTAAACGAACACGGCACAAACGAACGTGGTTCAAGCGAATACAACTCAAACGAGCATAGTACAAACAAGCATTGTGAGAACGAACGCGGTTCAAGCGAACGTGGCTCGTTGGAGCTTTGCATCCAAACGCCGCCCGACAAGGCTTCGGCTTTGATCGAATATTATCGAAAGCATTCGGATCGGAAATATCGGCTTCGGCTCTGGTCGAGCGCACCGCGTCCCGAGCTGCCGTTCGAGGCTTTTTTGCGCAAAAAGCTGTACATATCGCCGAGGATTTCAAGAAATTCATCGAATGATCCGTACAAGGCGGCGAATACTCATCCCGAAAACAGCCCCGCAGCGAAGCCTGTGCGGTCATCGGAAAGCCGCTTCACGATAGATTCGAGCGAGGCTTCGGTGACGAACGCGGCGACTTGCACCGAGGATTTCACGGGGATAAAAGCCGCCTCAACGGTCGCGGTCGAAGGACTCGGCGAGGGTTCGGAGGCGCGAAGGGAAGGCGCAGTTGGTACGGATGTAAAGCTCGGCATAGCCGATGATCGGTCGGAAGGCTCGGGGACGGAAATGCGCGAAAATATCTGCGGGGAAGATCGGGATGGAAAGTCCGGCGAGGGAAGTATCGATGTGAAATCCGGCGTTGAATTTGATGAAAACACCAAATACAATCGTTGCGTATCGATAAATGATGGGAAATCAGCCGAAAATTTCGCCGCAAACGAGCGGCGGATATCGTGTATATCGTGTCGATCCGAGAGCGATCGAGTCGGCGGGGAACTCGAGAGCTTATCTGAGCGCGAGGAACGCGATAAATCGTGGCGCGAAAATTCCGATTTGAGCGGGGAGCTTTGCCGTTCGGAACGCGAAAAATTCGTGTCGGATGAGCTTCACGGCGAAAATATTGCGGTCGGCGGCGCAAAAAACGGCGTTTCGCGCGATAAAACCGAGGAACGACGGGAATTATCTGTCGGAAAATCCGATCATTCTTCTCCCGATGACATTTGTCGTGTGTCTCAAGCCGCGCCGCTCGAAGCGGATCGGGCAGATTTTTCGGACTCTAAAGCATCTCAAAGCACACCGACTGAGATTTTGTATAATAGCGATAAGCCGTTTAGGGATTATTCGATAGCAAACGGCGAGTATTTCGTGCGACAAACCGCGAGGTGCGGCGCGATCAGCGGCTGTAAAGGCGTTTACGGGCTGAATACGGCGGATTCGACGAACGCGGAGCTTGCGGCGATCCTGCTGAAACGGCGATTTTTTGACCTCGGCGACCCGGATTGGAACGAGCGGCTGGCGCGATTTGTCGAATCGGCGGCGCGAACTGCGCCGCGGCTGATCTCGAAGCTGGGCGAACGGCTCGGTCGGCAGCTCGACCCGAAGCTTGCTTCAAGGCTGATGAAATTACCGCCCGAGCAGCAGCTGATGCACATCAAGCGTCAGTGCGGCTTGACGCGCGATGAGCTGTGCGAGCTGATGAAATTTCGCGGCGCGTATGAGCTGGCTCGCAGAAGCCTGAGCATTGTCTTGCGTATGGACTTGCGCAAATGAGCCTGCAAATGGGCGTGCACTTGGGCGTGGACTCGGCGTTGTCGGCGACCGCGACCGATTTGCCGAATTGCGCGGTCAAATTCAAATCGGGTGCGAAATCGAGCGCGAAAGCGTAAAAATGCGAAATATCGTAGCATAAAAGCTGCGCGGATCATCTCACATCCGCGCAGCTTGCGTGATCCGGCGGCTTGGGCGCGGGATCGACGAAATGATGAAGTCTGCGTAAGGCTTGAGGAAAACCCGTATTTTCCCGTGTGTTTGTTCCCTCCATTATACAAAATTTGCATTTTGTATAATGGACAGTCTGAAAGCGGGGAGTTCTTTTCTTAGTGCTTTTCTTTATACTCTTTTGGGTTTTTGATTTACGTCGGATTTCACGCCTTTCGCATCATCCGAACCTTTCCCGCCTCCTGCGACCGGATGCTTTGCTTTGACCTACGGAATGCGCACTGTGCTGTTCTGAGCGAGTCCGGTTTCTGTTTGATACTTTTTGATACTTTCGAGAAGTCGCCTATCGAAGGATCGCGATTTGGCTAAACTATTTCGCGTTACAGTGTTCGATCTCGTCGGCTCGGTAGATTTGCGCGTATTGAGGTGCGGTTCCCCGTGATTCGCGAAGAAAAAGCAGGTGATATGGTTTTTATATCACCTGCTGAATATGTAATATGCGTGCAAAATTATTGTTCAAAATTTTGTTAGGAATAATGCGGCTTTTTTGGGCATTGCCCGACTTTAATGTATAATTTAATTTACTCTGGCACACTATCGTATCCGGGGTAAAATTCTGGGTAGAATCTCCTATTATCGCTTGATAATTTGCCGAGCAAATGCATATGATCGAATAAATCTTACCGTACCAAAGGGAGATAAGTCTGAAAATCCAATCCCATGCACGCGAGCTGTGCTCTTTTGTCGAGGATCCACACGATTAGCATTGAAACAACCATGCGTAATTCTGAACTCCGGAAAAAGCCTTATTTATAAGCATGAAAAAAGCCCGAAAACACACGGTTTTCAGGCTTTTTATTTGGCGGAGAAAGAGAGATTTGAACTCTCGCGCCGGGAATCCCCGGCCTACACCCTTAGCAGGGGCGCCTCTTCGGCCAACTTGAGTATTTCTCCGTAATGGTCGAACTGTGGTATTCGATTATGTTGCAAAATGTGGCGGAGGGAGTGAGATTCGAACTCACGGCTCCCGAAAGAGTCACCGGTTTTCAAGACCGGCTCCTTAAACCGCTCGGACATCCCTCCGGATGGCTTGCTCTTTGCAACGTATATATTATACCACACTTTCCCGAGTTTGTCAAGGGGTTTTTGAAAATTTCTCAAATTTTTTTTAGATTTTTCGAGGTACGGGGTGTGGGCTTTGATTTTTTGAAGATTGATCGTTTGGGTCTCATTCCGAGCGGTCGTACTTTTGGGCGTTTGCTCTTGGAGCGTTTTGCTCTTGGAGCGTTTTGCTCTTGGAGCGTTTTGCTCTTGGAGCGTTTTGCCCTTGGAGTGTTTGTACTGCCGATGGGAAGGAGGTGTGCCGGCTTTGGGCCGTGTGTATGTGTTTCGATTCGATGTTATTTTTTGGCAAAAGCTCTCGTCTTGTCGGCTCTTCGGCAAAAGCATCGGTCGGCTGCATCGGATTTGGGTGTGCGAACTCCCGCCAAAAGCTTGCGAATATCGCTCAAATCAAGGCAAAAGGCTCTGCTCCTCGATCAAGGCGGCTTATTGTCAAGTCCGCAGGCGCGATATCCGAACGGCGCGCCGAATTGTCCCCGAGCCGCAATTTCAAGGGCTAACGCTTTATGAGGGTTCTGCGCTCGAGCCTACAGCTCGTCGAGTCTTCCCTCTCGAGGCTTTACAGGATGCCAAACGGCTCGAGCCGAGCTTTTTACCAAAGCCTTCCGCGCCGAAGCACTCGGGGTTTGACAAATCGCCGGGAAGCCTCGAGCTTAATCTGGCGGCTTTCCGAGCCTGCAAAGAAAAATTCCTCGTCGAAGCAATTCCTCGCAGGAGCGTGGAAGAAAAAACTGCGATTTTATCGTTTTGCGACCGATGCGGCTTGAGTCGGCTGTTCGGCTATCGTTCGGCGAAAGGCTCACGGCTTGACCGTTTGGCGGCAGACGCGGCTTAAATCGGATATTCCGCATATCGTCGGCGAAGCATCTCACGATAAAGACGATCGCCGCTTTGACTCATTATGCGTCAAAGCGGCGGCTTTATTATACGGCTTTCGCGATTTTCACTCGGTCGGGAGGTCGAATTCCTTATACTCGACGGTGACGGTGGATTTATAGTCGTAGAAGCTTTGATAGAAGCGCGACTGTCTGAAGGTCTCGTAGAGCTCGTCGCGTATCTCGGACTCGACATAATCGACATCCTTTTCGGCGCGCATTATTATATGGAAGCCGAACGCCGACTCGACGATCTCGCTGTACTCGCCCTCCTCGAGCGAAGCGGCGGTACTCCAGACCTCATCGAGCGCGTCGTATTCCATCGTATAATACCCATGCTCGGGCGGGAGCTCGGCGGGGTCATAGCTCGAATATTCGAGCATCAGGGACTCGAAGCTTTCGCCGGCTTCGAGCCTTTGCATTGCCTCCTCGATGTGACCCTTTGCCCAGTCCTTTGTCTCGGCGGTGGGATAGGTGACGTATATCTCCTTGAGGCAGAGGATCTCATCGGTATTGAGAGCCTCCTCGAAGTCGGCAGCTCCGACCGCAATGCTTCCGTTGTTTGCCATTTCGTCGAGGAGCGCGTAGGCGATCGTGGTATCGGCGGTCAGCTCACGAAAGAGCGGATCGTTCAGGTACTGAGCGGCGAGCTGCTCGGCGTAGCCCTCCTCGCCGCCGCAGTCGGTCTTAAAGCTGTCCACATAGGCGGCGGTGCGCATCTCGTCCTCGGAGGTGAGTGTGATCCCCTGCTCTGCCGCGAGGAGGCGGAGGGCGTGGCGGTCGGAGATATTATTTTCGACGAGTGTCTTGAGTTTTTCGGTCTGCTCGGGGGTAAGCTCGGCGGCTTCGCCGTAGAGGTCGCGCTTATTGTTCATCCAGAAATAGCGGTACTCCTGGAATTTTACCCTTTCGGTGGCGGAGGGGGTGGAGACGGTCATAACGATTTTTTTGTCCTCACCGCTCGATTTGAGCGGGTCACGTTCGCCGCAGGAGGTAAGCGCGATCGAAGCGGCGGTGAGAGCTGCGAGGGCGACGGAAATAAGCTTGGTTTTCATAGGTAGCCTTTCGAAATAAATACATTTTTTCCTATTATACCATACAATTATGACGGTAATGTGAAGTATGCCGAATATTTTTGAAAAGTTTACATTGAAATTCATACAAAAAAACGGCGAGCGGTGACGAGTGATGACGAGCGGCGAAAGGAATGCTGTGCTATAATATAGTCACAAGCTGAAAAAAGGAGCGGATCGAATGAAATCTAAGCGTATAAACACGGGAAAGCGGATGATAACGCTTCTCGAGGAATATTTGGAGGAGGTCACGTCACAGCCGACAAAGAAGGGCGGCTTTCCGAGCGTGGCGGGCTTTTGCCGATATGTCGGCATACCGGTCTCGAGGTTTCGGGAGCTGAGGAGCAGCTTTCCCGAGGAATTCGAGCTGGCGGGGGCATATTTTGAGGATGCCGCGTTAAGCTCGGGCGCGACGGCGACGCTTATCGGGATGTATCTGAAGCACTACTCGTTTTGGAACGATGAGCGTCCGCTCGAGGTGGAGTGCGACCACGATCTTTTCGACGACGGGGTGTGAGCCGCCGGTGCTTCGGGGCGGCTTTTCGAAAAATGTCTCCCGAGTCGGCGAAGCGGCTTTGCAGAAGGCTTTGCACGAGTTTCCGCAGTCGGTTCGGCGTTTGGGGTTGGAGACATTCGAAGCTTCGAATTAGCCGCAGTCGGCTCTGTGGATGCTTCGAAGGCTCACATTAGCCGTCACAGGCGGCTCGGCGTTACGAACGCCGAAAATACAGAAAGGACAAAGCAATGAAGCTTTACGGAAAACCGAACGAAAAGCAAGCGGAATTTTTCCGCTCGCAGACGAAATACACCGCCTACGGCGGGGCGCGGGGCGGCGGCAAGAGCTGGGCACTTCGGCGCAAGCTGATCGCGATGTGTCTCAGATACCCTGGCATACACTGCCTGATCATCCGCCGCACGCTCTCGGAGCTGAAGCAGAATCACGTTTTGCCGCTGCTTCGGGAGATCGGAGGGGATGTGATCTACTCGGCGGGCGATTCGACGCTGAAATTTCCGAACAAGAGTCGGATCGACCTCGGGTATCTGGCGTGCGACGCGGACACCTTGAGGTATCAGGGACAGGAATACGATGTGATCGCTATAGACGAGGCGACGCAGCTGACCGAGTACCAATTTTCGACGCTGAAGGGCTGTCTGAGGGGAGTCGGAAAATATCCGCGCCGGATGTATCTGACCTGCAATCCGGGCGGAGTGGGACACGCCTGGGTAAAGCGTTTGTTCATCGACCGAGCGTTTCGCGAGGGAGAGCGGGCGGGCGATTACCGATTCATACAGGCACTCGTCTACGACAACGAATTTTTAATGAAGCGCGACCCCGACTACATCGAGAGCCTGAAGGGTCTTCCCGATTCGCTTCGAGCGGCTTGGCTCGAGGGACGCTGGGATGTCTTCGAGGGGCAGTTCTTCCCCGAATTTTCGCGAGAGCTGCACGTTACGCGCTCGATCGAGTCGAGCGGCACGAGATTTTGCGCGTTCGACTACGGCTTCGACCGCTTTGCACTACTGCTCTGCTGTGCGGACGAGGGTGGGATAAAGGTGCTTCACGAGCACTGCGAATCGAATTTAACGATCGGCGAGGCGGGCGAAAGGCTTGCGGCGATATGTGCGGCGCACGGCGGTGGCTTTTCATATGCGGCGGCATCGCCCGATCTGTGGAATCGTCGGCAGGAGAGCGGCTTTTCGGGCTTTGAGCTGATGTCGCGGCTCGAGGGAGTACCGCCGCTGATCAAGGCGGACGATCGCAGGATACCCGGCTGGCGGGCGGTGCGTGAGCTTATGCACCGAGGCGAGCTGACGATCTTCGAGGGCTGTCGAGAGCTTATAACCTCGCTCGAGTCGCTTTTGACCGACTCGGGGAATCCCGAGGATGCGGCATCCGAGCCGCACACGATCACACACGCGCCCGAGGCTTTACGCTACGCGGTGATGTCGCGGCAAAGGTGCGAGGCGGCAAGTGTTTCGCTCTCGCCGCTGACTGAGGTGCTGAGGTGAGAGTTAGAGGTTGGAGAGTTAAGAGTGGAGCCGACTGTTCCCTCTCAAACGGCTTCGAGAGCTTCAACGCAGAGCTCGGGCGTTTGCCGATCGGGTGTTGCCCACCGGGTGTTTGCCGCTTGATTTTGCGAAGAGCTTCGGCGAAAGCCTCGGGGCTTATGCGAGCTTTGAAATCGGCGCGGCTTCGAAAGCGCATTTCCGCAAGCTCATCGGGGCTTTCGGCTTCGAGTCGGGGCGAAAAGGCTTCGGCGCGGGTTTCCGCTATTTACGGAAAATACTCGGCTGTACGAGCCTTTGGGCGGGCTTGACCGCGCATTGAGTTATAGGCTTTATTGAAAGCCTTGCCCAAACGGGCTTATTCAAACGATATAACCGCCCTCGGGCGTTTATATAAATATATTTTAACGGAGGTATTGCTATGGCAATCACGAATTTCATCTCTACGGTCTGGAGCGAGGCACTGACCCGTCAGCTCGACGGACGCTACGTCGCCGTCGCCAACTGCTGTCGCGACTACGACGGCAGCATCGTCGGAAAGGGCTCGACCGTCAAGGTCTGCTCGGTCGGCGATGTCACGATCTCGGACTACACCAAGAACACGAACATGAGTGCGCCGCAGACCCTTTCGGACTCGGCGGCGACGATCACGATCTCGCAGGCGAAGTCCTTCAACTTCCAGATCGACGACATCGACCGTGCGCAGTCCTCTCCGCGCCTGATGGAGATGGCAATGGCGAAGGCGGCAGCGGCACTGGCGAATGTCGCGGACAAGTATGTCTTCTCGCTCTACAGCGAGGCGACCTCGGCGAACACGATCACTCAGACCTCGCTGACCGCGGCGAATGTGATCGACACGATCGTGGCGGCGCGTGAGAAGCTGCTGGCGAACGGAGTTCCCGGCTCGGAGGCGACGGTCCTCGAGGTGAGCCCTGCGGTCGCGGCACTGATCATGAAGGCGAAGATACTTCAGGGCACCGAGAACACCGAGGCACTGTCGAACGGCTGCATCGGCAGCTTCATCGGCTTCGAGGTCTACGTTTCGCCGAACGTTGCGGTCGATTCCTCGAACAGCACGATAAAGTGCTTTGCTCGAACCAAGCGAGCTATCGCCTTTGCGGAGCAGATCAACAGTGTGGAGGCCTACCGCCCCGAATCGCGCTTTGCGGACGCGGTAAAGGGACTGCATCTTTACGGCGCGAAGGTGATCTACCCCGACGAGCTGGTGCTTCTGAGCGTAAAGGTCTGATCGAGCGACAAAGCGGCGAAGTGATCGAATGAACGATCATGAAAGCTCCGAGCCGAGGGCTTCGGCTCGGAGCGCGGCATTAAAAAATGAGGTGAGGAAAAAATATGACCTGCAACGACATATACGAGCGGGCGTTGGCAATGCTGGGCGAGCTGCCGGGAGACGAGGCGTTATCCGATTATTCGACACGCGCGGACTATCTTCTTCCGGGAGTGATCGCGCAGCTGACGAGCTGTTCGTTTGCACTGGGAGTCGATCCGGGTGAGATGACATCGGGGCTTGAAAAGAGCGACGACTTTCCGCTTGACGAGCGTTTGGCATCGGCGGCGGCGAGTCTTCTGGCGGCGTTTCTGATCGCGCCCGAGGATGCGGAGGAGGCGGAGCTTTTATCCGAGGACGCGGGGGTATTCTGCAAGGCGTTCGCCGCCGATGTGGGGACGACACGGGATATTTACGGCTTCTGAAGAAGCCGGGGTTCTAAAGAAACCGGGGTTCCGAAAAAATCGGGGGTTCTACGAAATCGGTCTTCCGAATAAGCCGTGGGGTGAAGCCGGAGTTTGAAGGCGGGGGTTGTAAACGATTTACTTTCGGGGGCGGCTTTTTTGAAGGGAGCCGCCCTTTGACGGAAAGCCGATTTACAGACGGCTATAAGCCGTCCGAAATTCGACTTTAGTCCGACTTTAAGTCCGACCGGAAGCCGTCGATTAGCCCCGACGGCACGACCGACTCGATGTGCCTTTGGCGGCAGAGGCTTGCACGGACTCCGCCCCCGTTCGGACATTTCGACACCGAGCGCGACGAAAGGGTTTGGCGGTTCGGCGCATATCTCGCCGAAAGCCTTCGCGCAGAAAAATTTCGAGGCTCGAGGGAGGCTTCGAGCCTTGAAGGGCGGCTGAGTGCCGATGCAAGCTCGTCTGCCGCCGCATTTTTTTCGAAAAGGAGCAACTATGACACATAATATACAAGATATCAAGTCGTGCGAACGGCTTGAAAACCTTCGCGTCGGCTTTGACGGGCGGATCGAACGGCGCGGCGGTACGCGGAACCTCTGCACACTTTCCGGAAGGCTTCGCGGTGCGCTCTCGGTCAGTGTCGGCGACGAGGATTTCATCTATATTGTCGCGGCGAGTCGGCTTTACAAGCTCAAGATCGCGGACGATCTGAGCTACACCTCGACATCTATCGGCTCACTGTCGGGCGCGTCCTTTGCCGATGCGGACGAAAAGGCAGAGCTTTTTATGTTTGCGGGGAAGGTCTGCATTCTTGCCGGCGGCGAATATTTCGTCTCGGACGGCACGACCGTTTCGAAGGTGGCGGGCTATGTTCCGCTGATCCGAAAAAACACCGACCGTTTGGGAGTCGGCGAGGATTACGAGCGGGTGAATCTGCTGACCGAGAAGGTGCGAATGACCTTCATAGCCGACGGAAGCACGCGAGATTTCAGGCTGAATTTCAAGGTCGCCTCGGTCGATGCGGTCTATGTGTCGGGAAATCTCGTCGATCCGTCCGAATATTCGGTGGTCAAGGGGAGCTATTACACGACGGTCTCGACGACCTCGGTATACACGGCGATGAGCGACAAGAAGGACATCCTCGAGATACATTTCACGCTCGACAAGGTATCCGAGCGCAGTCGCGTCACCTCCTGCCGCCGCGCGGCGGTCTACGGCGGAGACACCGATTCGAGAGTATTCTTATACGGCGGAAGCGAGCAGGCATCGATATTTCCGAGCGAGCCGTCGGGAGCGGATTCACAGGCGGGGCAGACCATCGCCCTCGATTATTTCCCGGTCGGCGGTCACATGGTCGTGGGGGACGGAAATCTTCCGGTGTGCGGCGCGTGCCGTCAGTTTGACCGTCTGGCGATATTCACCTCGGAGAGCGCGTACTACACCTATCCGCACGAGGACGGGACGGTGAACGGGCTGAAGCGTTTTTCGTTCCCGATCCTGCCGCTCAATTCGGATGTCGGCGCGACGAAGCTCGGGGGTGCGGTGCTTGTTGAGAACGAGCCGTATTCCCTCTCGGCGGACAGTCTTTACCGCTTCAAATCGACCTCGGTGCGCGATGAGCGTCTGGCGATACGGGTCGAGCCGCCGAGCTGCTTTTCCTTTTCGGGTAACACCGAGACCATGCGGCTCTACGCGAACAAGCTTCGCGGCGAGCTGTGGTGCTACACCTCCGAGCGGATAGTGATATACAACGCGCGGTACGACTGCTGGTACAGCTTCACTGGGGTGAGTGCGGATTTTATCTTCAGCTTTCGCGGCGAGGCGGCGTTCCTCTCGAACCGCACGGTCAAGATCTTCAGCGACCTTGTATACACCGATGTCGGGAGTGCCTTTGTGGCATCGTGCGAGACGGGATGGCTCGAGATGGGCAAATGCTCGGCACGCAGTGCATCGCTGAGGCTCGGTGCGGTAGTCGGCAGCTCCTCGGCGCGTCGTGCGCTGAAGCTGACGCTTTTGACCGACTGCGGAGTATATCCCTCGCAGGACTCCTCGGAGACGGCGCACGCGATACGCTCGGTGGCGCGATATTTCAAAGCACCGCCCTCGGCTTCTCCGACGGTGTTTTCGAGTCGGGCGCGGATACGGCGGATATCGCACGCAAAGCTTCGGCTCGAGACGGTCGAGCGGATCGAGGAGACGGGCGAGGACGGCACGGTCACGGTGAGCGATTCGGGGGTCGGAGTACCGATCGTGCTCGAGTCGATATTCATCGAAGGGGGTGAATGAGGAGATGTCGGAGGTTATCGCCGGCGGAGCGGTCGGCACTCTCTGCACGCTCGGCGGTCTCATTGCCGAGCGTTTGCTCCTTCGCAGGCTCAAGCCGAAGCGCGGAGAGGATTTTTCGGAGTTTTTGAATTACTGAGGGGGGGCTTGCTCCGAGGCTTATGAGGGACGGTCGGCGAAGCCGAAGCGTTCAAGCTTTGCGGCTGTGCGGCTCGAACGAGCTGAAAATCGGCTCGGCGGAGACGAAATTTTGAAGGCGGTACCGACTCGAAGCTTTGTTCGGCGGCTCGAACGCCGGAGCTTATAACCCATGAGCTTCATCAAACGGCGATTTGCCAACGGCAATTCGCCGAGCGACAATATTTTAGGAGGCATAAAATTATGAAACCAACCATTTCCTGGCAGCAGTTCGAGGCGGGGCGCGATTACAACACCCGCATCGGACTTTACGAAAACGCGGCGGTAAACGAGCGTTTTTACCGCGGAGATCAGTGGAGAGCGGTGAACGCGGGGATGCTCCCGACACCGGTATTCAACCTTGTGCGGCGAGTCGTTGACTACCTGACCAGTCAGATCTCGGCGGACAACATCGACATCGTTTACTCGGACGAGAACATTCCCTTTCTCGGGAGCGACGAGGAGCGCGAGAGAGTATCTCGGGCGGTGGCACTGCTCAACCGAAACGCGGCCTACCGCTGGGAAAAGTGCCGAATGGATCGTATCGTCCGCAAAGCACTGCTCGACGCGGCGATATCCGGTGACGGCGTATTCTTCACCTACTGGGATCCGAGGGCATCTGGCGGCGAATGCACGGGAGATTTCGTGACGATCCCGATAGATTCGACGAATGTTTTCGTCTCGGATGTCAATTCGACCGAGCTTCAGTCGCAGAGCTGGGTCATGCTCTCGGGTCGCGCGGGGGTCGAGGAGCTTCGAGCGGAGGCGTTGGCGGCGGGGCTTGACGGCGAAGCGGTAGCGCGTATCCTTCCCGACGGCGATATTTCGCACGGAGCGGGCGACTGCTCACGGCTCGAATCGAGTGCGCCGGGTGGCGGCAAGGCGACCTATATAATCAAATTCTTCCGAAACGCGAACGGACTGGTCTGCTTTGAGAAATCGGTGAAGCACTGTGTGATAAAGACGGTCGAGACCTCGCTGAGGCTCTATCCGCTGGCGATGTTCTCGTGGCTGCCGACGACAAATTCGTATCACGGCACGTCCCCGGTGACCTCGATGATCCAGAATCAGAAGTATGTG
>CAYRKS010000020.1:0-16162 GCA_964424855.1 uncultured Lachnospiraceae bacterium | reverse complement strand
CGATCGTGTACTCGCTCTGCATCCTTCCGGTCAGGAAATAGTTGAGAAGATCGGGGATATTGAGCATCTTGTCAGCGACCGCCGCAAGCTCGGGATTGTCGCGAAGCTCTGCCGCAAGCTGCCAAACCGTGTTGAAATCGCAGAACTGTATGCCGGTGATGTCGTAAAGACGCTTCTTCGGCATGAACTGCTCGGCGTAGTCCTGAATACCGACCGTGCGGATGTCACGGTAGTGAACGGGGTTCTTGATGAGCTGTCCGTTCTTGTCGAGCAGTCCGTAGTCAACACCCCAGGTGTCAATACCGATCGTCGCAATGTCGCGGTCATCAGAAACAGCACACTTGTTTATCGCCTGCTTGATCTCGTAGAATATGCGAAGGATATCCCACTGGAAGGTACCCGCAACAGTTACCGGGTCACTCGGGAAACGATGATTTTCGGCGAGCGTGAGCTTTTCACCGTCGAAGCTGCCGACAATGCCGCGTCCGCTGGATGCGCCGAGGTCGATAGCAAGCATTTTAAGATTTGCCATGATTTTTTCTCCTTGAATAAATTTTGTTAAAAATGTGCGAAATTCACATTTTCAGGGAAACACCAAAAGTGCCGTCGCTTTGGGCTGCGGCAGCACTGATTTTTTTGGGTGTTATTTGGTTATGATCTCCTTGATCGCATCGACCGCTGCACCGAATGCCTCCTCGCCTGTAGCGTAAGTGTTTGGCATTTTGGTCTTTTCATCGGTCTCGAGAGCGTCAAAGCCATTGAAAACTCTGAGGTGCGGCTCGACCGTGAGGAATATCCTTCCCTCGCGCTTGTCAAGCTCCTTTATGATCTCGGGAATACGTCCGATACCCTTTCCGGCGGGAGCAATGCGGTGATCCGCATCGGCATCCTTTATGTGCATATAGTAAAGACGATCGCCGAGCAGCTCAAAGCCGTGCGGATAAGGCTCGTAGGAGCATTCTATGAAGTTTGCGGGGTCAAAGACGAGCTTTATCTCGCCGCCGAACTCCTTCTGGATGTCGAGGCAGGTCTCGGGCGAATCGCCGTATATTCCCTTCTCGTTTTCGTGGCAAAGGGTGATCCCCTCAGCCTTCGCTATCTCGAGCATAGCTCCGAGACGCTTCATTACCTCGGGACGCGCTTCCTCGCGGCTCACGCCCTCGGGCATATAGAAGCTGAACATTCTGATGTTAGGTGTTCCGAGTATCTTAGCCGCCTTTATGCAGCTTCTCAGCTTTTCGAGATGCGGCTCGAGCGGATCGCTCGTCTTTATCTTGCCGATAGGCGAGCCTATCGCCGAAACTCCGATGCCCACTTTATCGAGCTTTTCACGAACTGCCTTTAATTCGTCCTCGGTGAGCTCGGAAATATTCTTTCCGTCAACTCCGCGTATCTCTATAAATCCAACGCCGTTTTTCTTAAGCCCCTCGAGCTGCTCGTCGAATTTCGGCGAGTACTCATCGGCAAACGCGCTTAAAACAAATTCTGCCATTTTTTCTCCTGTTGCTCCTAAGCTCACTCGAAATACTGACCGTAGCGAGCCATGATGTTCTTGTAGCTTATCTCAAGGCTGTCAAACGGATCTGCCGGAACGATGTCCTGCTCGACCATGTGATACTTGATACCAGCCTTTACGCAGGCATCGACGATTCTGTCGAAGTTCATGTTGCCCTCTCCGACCTCTGCCATCACCTGCGCGTCGTTGATTATGCGCATATCCTTGAAATGGGTGACGAATATCTTGTCCTTGTACTTCTCGATCGCCGTTGCCGGGTCTGCGCCGCCCGCCTGTGCCCAATAGGTGTCAAAGGTGAGCATGAGATCGGGAGAAGCGTTCATAATGTACTCGAGGAAAAGCTTGCCGTCCTCGCAGCGTTCGAACTCAAACTTGTGGTTGTGGTAAAGAAATTTCTTTCCCGCCTTTGTGATCTTTTCGATGGCAGGTGCGAAATCATCCGCAAAACGCTTGAAGCTTTCAATGCCCCAGGGCTTGTAGTTGAAAATACCGCCGATACCGATACCGTCGCAGCCGAACAGCGAATGCTCCTCGATGACCTTGTCGGTCTCCTTGAGGATGCGGTCACCCGAGGTGTGCGTGAGGATTACCTTGAGTCCGGTATCCTTTACCGCCTTAGCGATAGCCTGTGCGCTGACATCTCCGATGCCCGATACCTGAACGTACTTGTAGCCGATGCTCGCGATTCTCTCCATCGAACGGGCAAAATCCTCCTCGTTCTTCATAAAATCACGGATGGTGTAAAGCTGTGCGCCGAGAATCATTTTTTCCATAATCTTGATCATTCCTTTCGTAAAATGTTTAGTTTGACCTTTCGTCTTACTTTACCGTAAAGCTTGTATATCTATTATACCAGAAACTCACCCCAAAAGTAAAGGGTTTTTTCGATTTAATATCGGATTTAATCAAAAGCAGCGCAATTTGATTGGAATTTTATATCGCGTTCATTATTTACTAAATTTGCGTTAATATTCGGTTACGAACTCCCACACCGCTTGCATACTCGCGATTTTCCGGCAGTCGTGGCATCTGATATGCTGCCCGAGCTTATCTTCTTCGAACGCGAAAGACTCGGACACGACTCGGTCGTGTGCCAGACCTCGCCCTTTTCCACCCAATAAACCGCTCCGACCGTTTTATCGACCGCTTCCGATTTTTCGGGAGCCTTCGCAGCTGTCGTTTCGGCGGGCTCGATGATAACCTGAGAAGTCGTTTCCGCCATTCGGGTCGTCTCCTCTACCTTATCGAAAATTGTCTCGGACGACTCCGAAAAGCCCTCGATCTCTTGCACAGCGTCGGTCATGACCGACTCCGACTCTTGAAAGCTCGTATCGACCTCAGTCTCACAGTCGATTTCCGTATCTACCGATATCTCGATCGGCTCAATCGGCTCGGCTTCGTCCGATTCAAGGCTCTGCCTGTCCTCAGGCTCGTCTATGCTCTCCGACATCTCGGACTCGGCTTCATATTCGGTATCCGAGTCAAGCGCGATCAGATCAAGTAACGCGCTGCTCTCCTCGATCGGCTTTGATACCACCAGCTCGAGAGTTTCGAGCTCTCCGCAGGATACAAGCAGTAAAAGGCTCAGAAGCAGTGCCGCTCCGATTTTCTTCATCTTGCATCTCTACCTCCGATCTACTGCTCGTCCTTTCCGAGTGCGTCGAACATCGCCTTTATCGACGGCGCATTCTTTGTCAGTCGCTTTATGCTCAGCTCGTCCGCCTTGTTGTTGGCGAGACGGAGATTGTTCTCGGATGAAAGCAGTGCCGCCTTGGTCTTTTGAAGATGATCGATCGTCTTGTCTATCTCATCGATCGCCGTGGCAAAACGCTCACTCGCGATCCGATAATTTCGAGAAAAGGCATCCTTGAAGGTGTTCATGTTTTCCTCGAAATGCGATAGATCGAGCTGCTGATCACGAACCGCCTGAAGCTCACGCCTGTATTTCAGCGAATTCATCGCCGCGTTGCGTAAAAGCGTTATGATCGGAATAAAAAACTGCGGACGGATAACATACATCTTCGGATATCTGTACGAAACATCGACGATCCCGTTGTTGTAAAGCTCGCTGTCGATCTCGAGCAGCGAAACCAAAATCGCATATTCACAGCCCTTTTCGCGCCGATCCTTGTCAAGCTCCTTGAAAAAGTCCTCATTTTTGTGCTTTGTCTGAGTTGCGTCCGCTTCGTTTTTCATCTCGAACATTATCGATATGAACTCCGTTCCGTCCTCGTCGCATTCGCGATAGATAAAATCGCCCTTGCTTCCGGTGCGCGCGTCGTTGTCCTTGTCGAAATATGCGTTCGGAAAAGCCGTCATACGCAGTGAGTTGAACTGCGTCATACAGTGCTGCTCAAGGCTCTCGCCGATCATTTTCGTGGATTGACGCGCCTTGAAATCCTTGTAGTATTCGAGCTGCTCGTCCTTGCTTTTCAGTCTCTCCTCGTATTGCTCTCGGATCGACCTCTCCTTGAGCTGGCTTTCGTTCTCCTTGGTCTTTAGCTCTACCTTGAGCTCGGATATCTCCTCGACCTTTAATGAAAGCTCCCTGTTTTTCTTATCGACCGCCTCGGCGACCGCAAGCCGCTTCTCGTTCTCTCCCGATTCAAGTCGAGCCCTTAGCTCGGTTATCTGCCTGTCACGGGCATTTATCTCCTCTGACTTTTTCAAAAGCTCCTCGGAGTGCAGCCTCGTCTCCTTCGAAAACTCCTCGGTCTTCGCCTCCAAAGCCCTTGAGACCGCAAGCTTTTTTTCGCTCTCGCCCGACTCGAGCATCGCCTTCAGCTCGGTTATCCTTCGATCTCTGTCGGCTATCTCGGCATCCTTTTTCGTCAGCCGTTCCGAAAGCTCTCTCTCCTCCTTTATCCGTATCAGCTCAAGCTCGCTCTGCCGCCTCGCCTCAAGCTCCTTCTCGCGACGCTCCAGCTCCTTTGTAAATTCGACGCTGCGAATCTGCTGAACTATCTCGTCATAGCTGCTTTGGTCTACCTTGAATACCTCTCCGCATTTCGGACAGCGTATCTCCTGCATATGTATCGCCCCTTTTTTGTTTTCACTCGAGTCATGACATTCATTTCTCGAGCTGCTTATACATATTATACCATATTTCGACAATCAAGTCAATAGTCCTCGCATACTATTTACAGCTTTTCAACAAAATTCGCAGTCTGCGATAAGATCAGCGGCTTATACCCATCATGTCAAGCACCGCATCCTGCCTTGCTCGCATATCCCTGTCGTCCTCCTCGCTCGTCAGATGATCGTAGCCGAGCAGATGAAGCACCGAATGTACCGTCAAAAACGCCGTCTCGCGGGTGTAGCTGTGCCCGTATTCCGCCGCCTGCACGCGCGCTCTTTCGAGATTCAGCACGATGTCGCCGAGCATGACCGCACCGTTCGAACGGTCGGTGTCAGCCTCGGGATCATCCTCACTCATTATCGGGAAGGAAAGCACATCGGTCGGAGCGTCAATGTCGCGATTCGCACGGTTTATCTCGCGTATCCCCTCGTTGTCGGTAAATGTCACCGATATCTCCGCGCTCCTTCCGAAATCCTCATATTCGAGCGCGGAATATATCGCCGCCTTTATAAGGCATCTCAGCTCCGGCGTGTCCTTTTCCTTGCTCTGCTCGTTTGAAAAATAAATATAGTGTCTCATTTTTTAATCCCTTCTGCCGTTTCAGGCTCAGTCTCTTTCCTTGTTCAGCTTGAATTTGCTTCTCTCGCTCCCGCCCGTCCTCTGCTTGTCGTAATTTTCATAGGCGAGGATTATCTGCTGTACCAATCTGTGCCGTACAACATCGCGCTCGGTGAAGCGGTGTATCGCAATGTCATTTATCCCCTCGACCACCTTCACCGCCTCCGCAAGTCCCGATCTCTTTCCGAACGGAAGGTCGGTCTGTGTAAGGTCTCCCGTAACGATAGCCTTGGAATTGAAGCCGAGACGGGTCAGGAACATCTTCATCTGCTCGGGAGTCGTGTTCTGTGCCTCGTCGAGGATTATAAACGAATCATCAAGCGTCCTTCCGCGCATATACGCAAGCGGCGCGATCTCGATTATCCCGCGCTCGGCAAGCCGCTGATACCCCTCGACTCCGAGCATCTCATACAGCGCGTCATACAGCGGACGAAGATAAGGATCGATCTTGCTTTGCAGATCTCCCGGCAAAAATCCGAGCTTTTCACCCGCCTCGACCGCAGGTCTGGTCAGGATTATCCGCTCGACCTTCTTCGCCTTGAGAGCTGTCACCGCCATCGCGACCGCCAAAAAGGTCTTTCCGGTTCCGGCAGGACCTATGCCCATCACGATCGTGTTCTTCTTTATCGCCTCAACATACTTTTTCTGCCCGATCGTCTTCGCCTTTATCGGCTTTCCGCGACTCGTAAGGCATACCGCATCATCGTCGAGCTCGGCAAGCTCGGAATTCATCCCGTCGCTTACCATTCCGATAACATAATCGACCTTCTGTGAATTTATCGGATCGCCCAACCGCGCGACTCTCCTGAGATAGCCGAGCGCGTCGGTGGCCATTTCGACCCTTTTAATGTCCTCGCCGCTTATGCTGACGGCGTTCCCCGCGCCCGACATCCCGTCCCGCGCCTTTATCCTGACTCCGAATGCCTCCTCGAGCCTCTCGAGATTCGAATCCAGCTCTCCGAATATCCTCGCGGTCTGATCGACCGAGTCGGTCAGTATGATTTTTTCAGCCATAGTCTTTCCTTTCGGTATTAAAAAATTTTATGTCATGCTGCTTTTCCACGATCAGTATATCCTCGTCTCGACCGCAATATCGGTTATCACTCTCAAGCGGCAGTCGATGATATAGGACTCCTCGTCCTTTGAAAGTCCCGCGGAAAGCTCTCGATAAGCAAGCTCGCCGTCAAGCTCCGAGCAGCTTTTTCGAAGCTCGGCAAAGGCTCTCCTTCGCGCCTCGTCGGGAGTCAGCCTCGCCGCCTCAAGCGTGTATTCCCGCGCCGTCCTTTCGGAAACGATAACCGGCAGCTCTATGACCCCCATAAAGCTCAGCCTCTGCTCCTCTTCTATTATATCACAATTCGATGGCAAAGTCACGATATTTTTGAAAATTTTAAGTGAAAATCCGAGGATTTTGATCGAAATATCCTTAAACTCGCGCCCCGTGTATACCTTTCTCTCGTATTCGAGCGGTATTTCGAGCTTCAGCTCTCGCTTTACGTTCGCCATCACCACCCCGCGCGCATGAACGAGCTTGAAGCCGTTCGGAGTCTCCATCACTCCCGAGGCAAGCAGCTCGCCCTTTCTTATCGGCTCTCCGACCTCTGCCGCCTTGCTCCCGCGATATATGTCTATGCTCTCGATTATCCCGTCCTCCGAGGCGGTCAGATTGTAGGGTTGGCTCTCATCCGGTGCCTTCTCGGGCAACTCTGATTCGCGAAGCTCGACAAAGGCGTGTGTTCCGAGCATATTGACCGATATCCACGCAAGCCTGCGATCCTCCTGTAGCAGTCTCGTGTGCAAAAGATCAAAATCCACCTCGGATATTTTCGTCCCGAGCTCAAAGCCCTGCTCCGAAAGCTCCGCGATAAGCTCCTCACGGCTGATCCTATCGTTACCGACAATATCGATCCGCCAGACATAGCCTCGGCTCGAAAGTACGATGAAAAGAAATAAAAGCCCCCCGAGCAAAAGCCCCGGTCTCCGCTTGAAGCGCAAAAAAAGCTCGTGAAACCCGTGTTCACTCGCTTCAAAGCTTATCCGCCTACCGCAAAGCACAGCCTCGAACGCACGGCATTTCGGCAACGGCAGTGAAAAGCAGAGATATCCGTCCTCGCTGTGCATAGCTCCGTCCGTTCCCGATCTCAACAGCAGTCTCGCAACCGCATTCGCACAGCTCGGCGGTATCCGATAATCCTTCCGACCGATAAACCAGTTTACAAGCCACCTCGTCATATCATCCCCCGCTCTTCTCCCGCTTTCCGAAGGCTATGACATCGAGCCGACCGTTAACTCTGATAAAGCCCTCCGAAAAGCTCGAAAGCTCAAGCCCCTTTCCCTCGACAGTCAAGCTGCCGTCGCATAGCAGCAGTACTATCCGCGTGTCCGAATATTCCTCAAGCCCTGTACAGCCGCTGACCTCAAGCTCACAGGAGCCGAACACCTCGATGTGCGATGCCCCGCCTATCGCATCTGCCGGTATGTCGAGCATACGCCGCAGCCGCTCGAGGACCGATCCTTTTTCCGAGTCCTTCATATTCCGCCACTCCCTTGCGATATAATTTATAATATCTTATATGAAAAAGTGAGCGTGATTATTATTACAAGATCAAAAAATACGGCTCTGTCAATGCTATGCTCCGCAGCACTCAGCTTCTCGGTATTTATGCTCGTATATATCCTTCGCTTTCCGGAAAGGGCTTTGCCGGCGGTCAGCGATTCGCTTTCGCTTTGCGCCTCACAGCTAATACCCGCGCTTTTTCCCTGTATGGTGCTGACCGAGCTTATCTGCTCATCCGGACTCGCCGAGACCGTATCAAGACTTCTGATCCCGATATCCGACCTGTTGGGTCTTCCGCGTGTCGGAGCTTCGGCTCTGCTCCTCGGAGCGATAGGCGGCTTCCCGAACGGCGCGGTAGCCGCTCGAAGACTTTATGAAAGCGGTCACCTTACAAAATCCGAAGCCGAACGGCTTATCGCATTTTCGAACAATTCGGGACTCGCCTTCTGTATCAGCGGTGTCGGCGTATCGCTCTATGGGAACGCTCGGCTCGGACTGACTCTCTGGGCGATACAGCTCGGCTCGGCTCTTCTTTTGGCGGCAACGACCCGACGCTCCCGCCCTAAAGTCTCGGAAAAATCAACCTCGTCCAAGCCCCGACTGTCGCTCGGAATGCTTTTTCGCTTGCTTGCGAGTGCAGTTACGAACGCCTCCGCGACAATGCTTAAGGTCTGCGCTTTTTCGGTGTTTTTCGGAGTGGTCGGTCGGGTGGTAACCGATATCCTTCCCAAGCTTCCCGCACTCATCGTGATATCCTTCTGTGAGCTTACCCTCGCAGTGCGCCTTGCCGCAAGCGAAGGACGGCTCGGACTCGCCTTCACGGCATTTGCGCTCGGCTTCGGCGGCTTCGGGATACACTCTCAGATAGCCTCAGTGCTTGCCGACAGCAAACTATCAATGCGAAAGCTTTTCGCCGTGAAGCTCCTTCAGGGACTCATTTCGGCTCTTATCACTGTTATTATCTGCTGATCCATAGCCGTTTTTGTGACAGCTGCACACATTATATTTTCCTTTTCTTCAATGAATGTGATTTTTGTCATTGCAAAAAATCAAAATTTGCGGTATAATATTATAAATACATTTGTAAGCAAATTTCCCTGTAAAGCATTCTTGAAAGGACTGATATAAATGGCACACACCTTCCGCGGTGGTATGCACGTAAATGAGCATAAAAACACCCGAGGCTGCCGAGTTGAAAAAATGCCCGCACCGAAAACAGTGTCTATCCCGCTTTCTCAGCATATCGGCGCACCTGCCGAGCCGATAGTCAAGGTCGGCGACACCGTTGACCGCGGGCAGATAATCGGCAGAGTCGAAAAGGGACTCGGCACACCGATCCATGCAAGCATTTCGGGAAAGGTCATACGGATCGATGAGCGCAGCTCGGCATCCGGGCAGAAGCTGCGTGTCGTCGTCATAGAAAACGACGGTGAGGATCGCCTCTCGCCCGAAATAAGACCGTGGACAAAGAGCCTCGCCGAAACGACGACCGAGGAGATAATCGAGATAGTCAAAAACGCCGGCATCTCCGGAATGGGCGGTGCCGCCTTCCCGACTCACGCAAAGCTCAGCTCGGCTCTCGGCAAGGTCGATACGATAATCGTAAACTGCGCCGAATGTGAGCCGTATATTACCGCAAATCATCGTCTTCTGCTCGAAAATCCCAAGGCGGTAATCGGCGGACTTAAGATCATATTAAAGGCATTTTCGCTTCGAAGCGGAATAATCGCCGTCGAGGACAATAAGCTCGACGCGATAAATCTCCTTGAGGAGGAGCTTGTCGGCTCGGAGCTTATAAAGGTGGAGGTCTTAAAGACCAAATACCCGCAGGGCGACGAGCGTCAGCTGATCTATGCACTCACCGGGAAGGAGCTTCCGACCAGAAAGCTCCCCGCCGATGTCGGCTGCTGTGTTTTCAACGCCGAGACCTGCGCGGCTATCTATAACGCCTTCGTGTACGGTATGCCGCTGATCGAGCGCATAGTTACGGTTGACGGAGACTGCATAAAAGAGCCGAAAAACCTTTTGGTGCCGCTCGGGACCTCCTATCTCGACCTCATCGAATGCTGCAAGGGACTCACCCGTGAGCCGAAAAAGCTGATAAGCGGCGGTCCGATGATGGGCTTTGCTCAGTGGGATATAAACGGAGTCGTCACAAAGGGCACCTCCGCGATACTCGCGCTCTCCGAGGACTGTGAAAACAAGACTCACCTTGAGCCTACCTGCATACGTTGCGGACGTTGTGTGCGCGGATGTCCGATGCACCTCATGCCGTCGTATCTCGCAATATTCTCTATGCAGGGAAAGCTCGACATGGCAGAGGAGTTCGACGTTATGAGCTGTGTCGAATGCGGCACCTGCTCATATAACTGCCCCGGACATGTCCCGATCGTCCAGTATATCCGCGCCGCAAAGGGACAGATAAACGATCGCCGCAGAGCCGAAAAGCTCGCACTTGAAAAGAGCCGCGTCGAAGCCAAGCCCGAGAGTGAGGCAAAGGTCGAAGCAGCTCCCGAAAGCGAGCAAAGCTCCGAGGTAGCGAAAAAATTCGAGCCGGAGATTTCTCCCGAGGTCGAAGCTCCCAGGCCGGATGCACCCGCAAGCTCAATCGAAAAAGTCGAGAATATAGCCGAGGAAGCAAGGCTCGAGGTCTCCGATGAAAAAAACGAGCCGACCAAAGACTCGGACGCTTCGGAAAAGTCAACCGAAAGCTCCGAAAATGAAGCCGACTCCGAGCCGAGCAAGGAAGCTTCAATCGATAAAAGCGAATCGTCCGAAAAGCCCCTACCGAAAAATCCCTCGAAGAAAAAGAAAAAGGGCAAATCCGGCAAGGGCAAAAAATCATGAAAGGAAGGCGAAAAATGATGGACAATAAATCCGAGGAGATCAAAGCAGCCGTAAAAGCCGATATCTCGAATGATTCTAACCGAGCCGAAGCTGAAAAAAACGAAGCCGAGGTCTCGGACAAGCCGATCACAGTAACGACCTCCGATGTCGAGTCCGAAGCCGTCCCCGCATCGAGCGATACGCCCGAAAAGGATTGGCATGAATATATCCCGAAGCTTTTGACCGTTTCGCCCTCTCCGCATATCCGCACCGAGGACACAACGCGCTCGATAATGCTCGATGTCTGCATCGCACTCATGCCCGCGCTCATCTGGGGAATATATATCTTCGGACTTCGCGCACTGACGATAACTCTCGTTTCGGTCGTTTTCGCACTGCTCTCCGAGCTTGTCTGGGAGCTTTTAATGAAAAAGCCCCTGACGATAAGCGATATGTCCGCAGTCGTTACCGGACTGCTGCTTGCAATGAATTTGCCCGTCACAGTCCCGCTCTGGATGCCGGCTGTCGGTGCGGTATTTGCAATAATCGTCGTAAAGCAGCTCTTCGGCGGCATAGGCAAAAACTTTATGAACCCCGCACTCGCGGCAAGAGTTTTCCTCTTCGCCTGGCCCACACATATGGGAGCCGAGGCGTTTACCGCCCCCGGTACAAAGCTCTCACCCCTTGCGATCTCGGTTTCGGCTCCCGATGCGGTCTCGAGTGCGACTCCGCTCGCGATCCTCAAAAACGGTGGAACCTCCGAGCTTTCAATGCTCGATATGATCCTCGGAAACGAGGCGGGCTGTATCGGTGAGGTATCGGCTCTCCTGCTGACCGTAGGCTTTGTATACCTGCTTATACGAAGGGTCATCACCTGGCGCATTCCGATCCTCTACATCGGAACGGTCGCCGTCGTAACCTTCCTCACCGCAAAGACCTCTCTCCCCTTTGTTTTCGCGGGACAGGAGATATTCTCGGGCGGACTTTTCCTCGGCGCGATATTCATGGCTACCGATTACACGACCTCACCGATAACCGAGAAGGGACGCACGATATACGCGATAGGCTGCGGACTTTTGACCGTATTTATCCGCTATTTCGGCGGCTATGCCGAGGGAGTATCCTTCTCGATACTTATAATGAATCTCCTCGTCTGGTATCTCGACCGATACACAAAACCAATACGCTTCGGAGGTGCTTCTGATGAAAAATCCGGAAAATAACCAGAAAAACCGCTCAGAAACTCTCGAGCTGCTGTTTATCGCACTTAAGCTCCTGATAATAAGCTCGATAACCGCTCTTCTGCTCTCATGCGTGAACGCGCTGACCGCGCCGACGATAGCCGCAAATACCGAGGCTGAGAAAAAAAGCGCGATAGCCGCCATCTTCTCGGATGCCGATGAGATAGCTCCCTCCGATATCACGACCGCGGACATTGATTCGATATATATCGCCTCTAAAAACGGCTCGCCTATCGGCTATGCCGCGTCAGTCTCGCCAAACGGCTTCGGCGGTGCGCTCGAGCTTATGGTCGGCATATCGACCGACGGCAGCGTCGCCGGTATAAAGCTCGTCTCACATTCCGAAACCCCCGGTCTCGGAAGCCGCGTCTCAGAGGACTCCTTCCTCGGACAGTTCTCGGGACTCTCGGGAAAAATATCGCTCGGCTCGGATGTCGATGCAATAACCGGCTCGACGATCTCATCAAAAGCCGTCACAAGCGGAGTGAATTCCGCACTCGCGGCATATGAGAGCATATTTTCCGACAGTGCGGATAACGGAGGTGCGAAGTGAAATATACTCTGAAGGATTTCAAAAATCAAATGCTCGAGGGACTTTTTGATAAAAACCCTGTCCTCGTGCAAATGCTCGGTATGTGCTCCACACTCGCCGTCACCACCTCGGTCACGAATGCCCTCGGAATGGGACTCGCAGTTACCGCAGTCCTCATCTGCTCGAACATCTTCATCTCGTTGCTCAGAAGCTTCATCCCAAAGCAGATACGCATAGCTTCGTATATAGTCATAATCTCGGGCTTTGTCACGGCGGTACAGCTTCTCATGCAGGCGTATTTTTCCGAGCTTTACAAAACCCTCGGTCTTTTCATCCCTCTCATAGTCGTAAACTGTATAATCCTCGCACGCGCCGAGGCGTTCGCCTCAAAGCAGCCTCTGCTCCCGAGCGCGGTCGATGGTCTGGCAATGGGAGTCGGATATACCTTCGCGCTGATCTTGGTCGCCGCCGTGCGCGAGCTTATCGGCGCGGGAACACTGCTCGGCTTCCGAATTATGCCGTCAGGCTATGAACCGGCAATAATCTTCATTCTCCCGTCCGGCGCATTTTTAACACTCGGATTTCTCATCGCACTCATGAATCGCATACGCACTTCAATCGAAGAAAGAGCCAAAAAGAAGGAGGAACGCAAATGAACACCGATTATCTGATCCATATCCTGCTCCTTATGCTCACCGCCGTTTTGGTCGAGAACTATATCTTCTCTAAATTTCTCGGCATATGCCCCTTCCTCGGAGTTTCGGACAAGCCCGATACCGCACTCGGAATGGGCTTTGCCGTCATGTTCGTAATGACTATATCCGCTGCGGCGACCTGGGCGGTATATCACTTCATCCTCGTCCCCTTTGAGCTCGAATATCTCGAGACCATCGCGTTTATACTGATAATCGCCTCGCTCGTGCAGTTCATAGAAATGTTCCTTCGAAGGTTCATCCCCGCGCTCTATGGTGCGCTCGGTATCTACCTTCCTTTGATAACCACAAACTGCGCGGTGCTCGGCGCGGCACTTCTCAACATCCAAAACGACTATGACTTCATCGAATCGATAGCCTACGGCTTCGCTTCGGCAGCGGGCTTTACTCTCGCTATCGTCATTTTCGCCGGTGTCAGAGCCAGAATAGCTCTCGCCGATCCACCCAAAAGCTTTAAGGGCATACCGATCGCAATGGTCGCGGCAAGTCTTATAGCAATGGCATTCTCCGGCTTCTCAGGAATGTCGTTCTGAAGGGAGGATCGATCATGGAAAGCTTATATAACATCCTTTACGCACTTCTCTGGTTCGTACTGCTCGGCGGCCTACTCGGTCTCGCACTCGCTTTCGCCTCGAAGCTCTTTGAGGTCAAGGTCGATGAGCGCATACCCAAAATACAGGAAAAGCTCCCCGGCGCAAACTGCGGCGGCTGCGGCTATGCGGGCTGCTCGGCTCTCGCCGAGGCGATCGTAAAGGGCGAGGCAAAGCCCTCCGCCTGCGTCGTCGGCGGCTCCGATGTCGCAAAGGATATTGCGGCGATAATGGGCGTTGAAGCCGAGGCACCGATCCGCCTTCGCGCGCAGGTCATGTGCTCGGGTACAGCCGAATTTGCAAAGAAAAAATATGTTTACGCCGGTGCGCCCGACTGCATAGCGGCATCAAAGCTCGGCGGCGGAGACAAGCTCTGCCCCAACGGCTGCATCGGACTCGGAACCTGCACCTCGATCTGCCCCTTTGGCGCGATAAGCATCGAAAACGGGATATCCGCCGTTGACTACACAAAATGTCAGGGCTGCGGAAAATGCGTCGAGGCCTGTCCGAAGCATATCATCCGCCTTATCCCCTATGACGCGCGAGTCTGGGTCGGCTGTATGTCGGTCGATAAGGGCGCGGTCACACGCTCATACTGCGAGGTCGGCTGCATAAGCTGTAAGCTCTGCGAAAAGACCTGTGAACACGATGCCATTCATGTAAATGATTTCGTTGCCTCTATCGATTACACCAAATGCACTCAGTGCGGAAAATGTGTCGAGAAATGTCCGCGAAAGATAATCTGGTCGAATATCTCTCAGCAAAAGCTCGGTGTAACACTCGATAAAGACGAGCTGGAAAATCAAAAATGACCCGAGTCTTCTATACCAAAGCCGACGGCGATGAACACAGCCTCGGTCATGCCCTCGCAAAATACGCATTGAAACGCTTCTCGGGCAGTGATGCCGAAATAATTTTCATTCCGAATAAAAAGCCCTATGTAACTGCTCCGGGACTCTTCGTGAGCCTTTCGCACAGCCTCGGAGTCTGCGCCGTCGCAGTGTCGAATGTTCCGATCGGACTCGATATCGAGCTTAATGAGCGCAGCGTTGAAAAAACGCTGAAGCTTGCCGAACGCTTTTTCGCACCCGATGAGCTTGAATATGTCAGACTCGATCCCCTAAATCGCTTTTTCGAGCTATGGTGCAAAAAAGAAAGCTATGTCAAGCTCACAGGTGAGGGCTTTTCGCGCTCCTTCAAAGATTTTTCGGTCTTCAAGCTATCGGAGCATTTCAGTTCGTTTGATATTTATGGGCATTTCGGCTGTATCTGCTCATCCGAGCTCTGCGAAATTGAGCCGATATTTGTGCATCCTGACGAATTTTCGCAATATTTGTGATTTTTACTCCATTCCCCTTGAAAACCGCGTCAAAATAGCGTATAATATTTATAAGAATTGCCGAATGAAGCTCTGTCAAAGGTCTTCATCGGAAAAACGAAAATCAAATCGCGCTCCGAATCGGAGCAGAAAGGAAGCCTTTGCAATATCGCGCAAAGGTTATGGTCATCAAAATGAGTACACTGCATATAATCGACCACCCGCTCATCACACACAAGCTCACCATAATGCGTCAGAAGGAGACCGGCTCCAAGGATTTCCGCGAGCTCCTCGACGAAATAGCAATGCTCATGGGCTATGAGATCACCCGTGATCTTCCCCTCGAGGACATTGAGATCGAGACCCCCGTTGCAAAAATGACCGCTAAGACTATCGCGGGAAAAAAGCTGGCGATAGTTCCGATCCTCCGCGCAGGACTCGGCATGGTCGATGGTCTTCTGAGCCTCGTTCCGGTCGCAAAGGTCGGACATATCGGTCTCTATCGCGATCCCGAAACTCATCAGCCGGTAGAGTATTACTGCAAGCTCCCCTGTGATATCGAGGAGCGCATAACCATCGTCGTTGACCCGATGCTCGCGACCGGCGGAAGCTCCGCAGATGCCCTCACCATTCTCAAGAATAAGGGCTGCCGCTCGCTCAAGCTCATGTGCCTCGTCGCAGCTCCCGAGGGAGTCGCAAAGGTTCAGGCAGCTCATCCCGATGTTGACATATATGTCGCTTCGCTCGATGATCACCTCAATGAGCACGCCTACATCATCCCCGGTCTCGGAGATGCCGGCGACCGTCTCTTCGGAACAAAGTAATCTAATACAAAGTCAAACCCACTGCCCAGTGAATTTCGGCAGTGGGTTCTTTTGTCTTGTTCTTCTGAACAGAATCCACAAAAAAACACCTGTTCCAATGCCGGAGTCCGCGCTTCCCTACCGAAAAAATATTTTTTTTCGAAATTGTTATTGACAATCCGTGGATTTTGTGATATACTAATATTCGGTTAGCAGAAGCTAACCGCGACGTCGTCTGACATTTTAATAGCTCGCTTATTTTTTTGCGGCGCAGTTAGCTGTGCCTAACCGCAATGATGCTCGTATAGCTCACGTAAAATATTTATAAAAATAAAGGCTTCGAAAGGAAGCAGAAAGGAAGCTTTCAAA
>CAYRKS010000019.1:10213-16206 GCA_964424855.1 uncultured Lachnospiraceae bacterium | reverse complement strand
ATCCTTCAGCCTGTGTGCGATCTTGGCGATGGAGGTCGTCTTTCCGACTCCGTTCACTCCGATCACGAGTATCACCGACGGCGTTGTCGAAAGCTCAAGCGGCTCTCCCTCGCCGATCATTCCGACCAGTATGTCGCAGAGCGCGATACGGCACTGCTCGGGATCGGTTATTCGCTCCTCCTTTATCCGCTCGCGAAGCTGTGAGATTATCTCTTCGGTCGAATTCACTCCGACATCGGCCATTATAAGAAGCTCCTCGAGCTCCTCGAGCAGCTCCTCATCGACCTTTACAAAATTCTTGAAAAGATTGTTGACCTGCTTGAAGATAGCATTCTTGGTCTTAGTGAGTCCCGCCTTAAGCTTTTCAAAAAATCCCATTTTAAATAAACCTTTCTAAACATTTTCAAAGTCGAAAATCGATCATTTCAGTGCCTCGCGTATGTCTTCGCGCTTTTCCGATTGCTCGAGTGTCTGCTCCGCCTCGTTCATATCGAGCGTCAAGACCTTCGAAATACCGCGCTCCTGCATCGTGACACCGTATATCCTGTCGGCTATCTCCATCGTTCCGCGGCGGTGAGTTATGACAATGAACTGCGTCCGATCCGAATATCGCTTGAGATAGTCGGCAAAGCGGAAAACATTGGATTCGTCAAGTGCCGCCTCGATCTCGTCAAAGATACAGAACGGTGTCGGATTTACGCGAAGTATCGCAAATATCAGCGCGATCGCAACAAACGCCTGCTCTCCGCCCGAAAGCAGCGTGAGGCTCTTTATTATCTTTCCGGGCGGCGCAACTCTTATCTCGATACCCGACTCAAGTACGTTCTCGGGATCGGAAAGCGAAAGCTCACAGCTTCCGCCGCCGAAAAGCTCCGAAAATACTTCCTTGAAGTTTCGGTCGATCTCTCGGAACGCCGATGTGAAGGTCTCACGCATCTCGACCTCGAGCTTGAATATGATCTCGAGCAGGTTTTCCTTTGACTGCCTCAGATCGTTTATCTGCGCCGTCATGAAATCGTAACGCTTTTTGACCTCGGCATACTCGTCGATAGACGAGAGATTTACTCCGCCGAGTGCCTTCAGCCTTGCTCGATAATCATTTTGCTCGGCGATCACCGCCGAACGATTTTCATCTGTTACCGACGGATAGCCGCATTCGAGCGCGGTCGTGTAGGTTAGCTCGTACTCCTCCCACAGTCGCGAGGTCAGCTTGTCCATGCCGTCCGAAAGCTCCTTGCGCTTCGATTCCGCGATAGTCAAATTTCTGAAGCAAAGCTCCTTCTCGGATGTCTTTTCGCGTATCCTTGCGCGCAGCTGGTTTATCCTCTGCTCGTATTCGAGATTTTTCGCCGAAAGCTCGGAACGCTCGCCCTCAAGCTTTTTCGTGCTGTCGCCAAGCCCCGAAAGCTCGAGCTTCATTTTTTCAAGCTCGTCCGCCGCCTCCGAATTCGCCTTCTCAAGCTCGGTGCGCAAGGCTTCGTTTTCGGTGCTGAGTGTGCGGTTTTCCTCGATGCTCTGCTTTACTCCATCAAGACGCTCTCTCGCCGCCTCCACATCCTTCGAGGTCTCGGCTCGACTGACAAGCAGCTCGCTGCGGCTTGCCTCAAGCTCGTCGGTCAGTATGTCGAGCTCTCCGAGCTCTATCGACTCCTTCTCGCGCTTTTCGCCGAGCTGACGGTTCGCCTCTTCGAGCTCCTCCGACTCGAGCTTCAGCTTTGATATCCCCTCGGCTCGCTCGTCAAAGCCCGCCTTAAGACGCTCAAGGTCGTGTGTGAGCGATTCGATCATGCTCCGCTCACCGCCGAGCTGACTCTTTATTACTTCGAGCTGCGTGCTTTCCGCACCCGAAAGCGATGAAAGCATCGAACTCTGCGCCGCAAGCTCCGAAAGCTCTCGGTTCTTGTCGGTTATCCGCTTGTCACAGCCGTTCTGCTCACGCTTGTTGTCCTCAAGTGCCTTGGAAAGTGCGGCAACATCGTTTTTCAGCTTTTCGGTCTCGCTCTTTCGTGTCAGCATTCCCGAATCGCGCTTCGCAGAGCCTCCCGTGAACGAGCCTCCGGCGTTTATCACCTGACCGTCGAGCGTGACGATCCTTGTCCGATATCCCGTTGCCTTTGCCATAGCCGAGGCGTTGTCGATATTGTCGAAGATCAGCGTCGATGCCAAAAGATTTCGTATTATCCCCGAAAAACGCTCGTCGTATTTTATCGTGCTGTCCGCCGTTCCGATGTAGCCCTCGTATTTTCTGCACTCAACATCGGGTATCGGACTGTAGCGCGGCTTCATCGAGGTTATCGGATAAAAGGTCGCGCGTCCGGCATTCTTCTTTTTAAGATGAGCTATCGCCGCCTTCGCCGTCGCTTCGTCATCGACGATTATGTTCTGAATGTTCGCTCCGAGCGCGGTCTCGACCGCAAGAACATACCTCGCCCCGACATCGATCAGCCGAGAGACCGGTCCCCATATCCTTCCGCCGCTTTCGGATGAAGCTATCGGTCGTGTCCCCTCGATCCTTCCGCTATCGTATTCGCTCATTACAAAGCGTACACTCTGCGAATACCCTTCAAAAAGCTCCTCCATTCGACGAATAGCGTCTATGCGGTGCTTTTTCGCCGTATATTCGAGATAGGCATTGTTCGCCTTGTCGATAAGCTCCTGCTTATCGTTTTTTATCCTCTCGATCTCGGCAGAAAGCTTCTCGGAGCTCGATTTTATCTCTGTGGCTCTCGCAGTGTAGCCCGCTATAGCCTTTTCCGCTTTTTCGGCGCGATCTGATAACAGCGCGGAGCTCTCGGTACAGCGTTTTATCTCAGACTCGAGCGACTCGGTCTTCTCGCTGTCGTTTTTCTCGGTCGTGTCAAGCACCGAAAGCCGTATCTTCAGCTCGACCAAACGCTCCTCACCGCGCTTTTGCTCGGCAAGCTCTTCATCGAGCCGCTTCGCAAGCGATGAACGCTTCTCCCGCGTCTCAACGAGACGCGCCTCGGTATCGGCAAGCCTTAAATTAAAGTCCGAAAGCCGCTGCTCGCAGCCCGAAAGCTGCTCACTCGCCTCTCCTTGCTTTTCCGAAAGCTCCTCCGAACGCTTTGCGTATTTCTCGCGAAGCTCGAGCCGCTCGGATATCTGCTCACATCTGTGTGAAATATTGTTCTCGGTGAGCTTTATCCGACTGTCCAGCTCATGTATCCCGCGATTCGCATCATCGAGCCGCTTTTGAAGCTGCTCATATTTGTATTTCGATTCCTGCGAGACCTCAAATATCCGCTCGTTTTGATTCTCAAGCGTCGATAACGCCTCGCTAACAATGTCAAATTCATTCTTTACAAGCTTCAGATGATCATCCGCCGCGTTGAGATCGGTCTTCACTCGATCCACATCGTATATCCAGAGCGAAACATCATCACGCTTCTTTACCTCGTAATATTCGAGATATCTTCTCGCCCGCTCGGCTTCGCGCTCAAGCGGAGCAACACGGCTCTCAAGCTCGGACATTATGTCCTCAAGACGGGTAAGATTCTCCTCGACCGCCTTCAGCTTTCCCTCCGCTTCCTCTTTTTTGTAGCGGTATTTCGCGATACCCGCCGCTTCTTCAAAGATCGTCCTGCGCTCCTCGCTCTTTTGCGAGATTATTTCGGCAATGCGCCCCTGACCGATTATCGAATAGCCGTCGCGCCCCACTCCCGTGTTCATAAAAAGCTCGTGGATGTCGCGAAGCCTTACCGGCTTGCGGTTGATGAAATATTCGCTCTCTCCCCTTCGATAATACCGCCGCGTGACCGTTACCTCATCAAAGGCAATGTCGATCTGTCGGTCGGGATTGTCAAACGTGACCGATACCTCGGCGAAATTCATCTGCTTTCGATCGTCGGTACCGCCGAATATTACGTCCTCCATCTTCGTTCCGCGGATGTTCTTCGACGATATCTCGCCAAGCACCCAGCGCATCGCGTCGGATATGTTTGATTTTCCGCTTCCGTTCGGACCGACGATCACCGTCGCACCGACGGCAGCAACATCGCTTCCGGTAAAATTCAAAACGGTGCGGTCGGGAAAGGACTTGAACCCGAACAGCTCCAGTGATTTCAGATACATTAGTTTTTCATCCTTTGATCATAATCTTCGCAAAGCCTGCGCCTTCGTGCATTCGTGCGGTTTCGGCGGAATTTCGACCACCGCTTGAGGTTCGTTCGAATTCATTCGACCACCGGTCTGAGCTCGTATTTCGAAAGCAGCTCGCTCTCAACGACCTTGACACTCTTCGCACCGTATTCCGATAGCATCCGTTCGCGGTTGCAGCCGCGCTGACCGATAACCTTCGAGGTCTCACCCTTCGGCGCAAAAACGATCACTTTCCGCCCCGAAAGGGATATTCCATCAGACTCTACAGTCTCGCGGAACACTCGCATATAATGCTCGCCGTATACCAGCTCGCCGAGCGCACTGTGTCCCGCGCCCGCAACCGCCTTTTCCGGATCGGAAAGATTGTCCGAGGCACAAAGCCCCAAACGAAGCACGGGAATCCCGGCTTTAATGAAAACATTCAGAGCCGCCTCCGAGCGTCTCACCGCATCCTCGAGCGTAAGCGGAGTGTATTCTCCGCACTTCATCATCTCGCACAGCTCGGTTTCATTAAAGACCACCGTAGGATATATCCTCGCTCCGTCGCATAGACCCGCGATCTCGACTGCCGTGGCAAGCTCGTTTTCGAGCGTTCCGCAGGGAAGCCCGATCATCATCTGCCCGACCAATGTAAATCCTCGTTCGCGGATCATTTTGCAGGCTCTTCTCGCAGTCTCTGCAGTGTGTCCGCGCTTCGACGCGGCAAGTACCCTCTCGTCCATGCTCTGAAGCCCGAGCTCAATGTCGGTAACGGAGTGTTTTTCGAGTATGTCAAGTATCTCGTCGTCGATATAATCGGGACGGGTCGATAGCCGCACCGACTGCGCCTTTCCCGCATCAATATATTCCTTTGCCAATGACAAAAGATATATCATATCTCCGCGGTCTATCCCGGTAAAGCTCCCGCCGAAAAAGGCGATCTCAACCTCGCATTTTGAATAATCGATCGTCGCCGATGCCGCCTCAAGCTCTCCTCTCACCGATCCGATGTCAAAGCTCTCGTGTCCCGAAATGCTCCGCTGATTGCAGAAAACACAGTTGTTCGGGCATCCGAGGTGCGGAATGAAGATCGGAATATTTACGTGCCGCTTCACTTGTCACCGAAGAGGATCAGTGCCTCCTTGGCAGCCATCTGCTCGGCTTCACGCTTCGAATGCCCCTTGCCGTGACCGATGACATTGCTGTTCAGCCGAGCCTCGACCTCAAAGCACTTGTCGTGATCGGGACCCGATTCTCCGATGAGAACGTATTCGAGCAGCTCGCCGCGCTCCTGCTGAACGATCTGCTGAAGCAGTGTCTTGTGATCCTTGTTCTTTCCGTTTTCGATGAATTGCTTTATCTCGGGTATAACGCGCGGCATCAGAAATACCTCCACCGCATCGCGCGAGCCCGAATCAAGATATATCGAGGCAAGCAGTGCCTCAAAGGCATCGGCAAGTATCGATACTCGCTCACGCCCGTTTGAAAGCTCCTCTCCGTGACCTAAGCGCATATACTGCCCAAGCTCAAGATCGGCTGCAAGCTTTCCGAGCGTCTTCTCGCAGACCGCCCCCGCACGTATTTTAGTAAGATCCCCCTCCGGAAGCTCCGGAAAATGCTTGAAAAGATAATCGCTCACGATTATCGAAAGCACCGAATCGCCTAAAAATTCGAGTCTTTCATTAAAATCGCAGTGCTGACCGCGTGCCTTCATCTCGTTCGAAAAGGACGAATGCGTCAGCGCAGTTTCGAGCAGCTTTTCATTTTTGTAGCTGTAGCCGATCCTCTTCTCGAATTCCGCAAAGGAACGCGGAGGATTTTCGCTGATATTTTTTTCCACAGTTCTGACCATACCTTTCGCATTGGCCGCCGATCGGGCAAATAATATCGCCGCG
>CAYRKS010000019.1:0-10203 GCA_964424855.1 uncultured Lachnospiraceae bacterium | reverse complement strand
CCTCCTTCTCGACCTTGCTCTCGGCAAGACTCGTCGATATTCTTTCGTCGATTATTCCCGGAACGCCCTTTTCGATGTATTCGCGTGCCTGACGAATAGCGTTCTTTATCGCCTTAGCATCCGAGCTGCCGTGTGCCTTGAATACGGGCTTCGATATTCCGAGGAAGGGCGCACCGCCGTATTCGCTCGAATCGAACGACTTCTTTAGTCCCGCGATCTCCTTCTTTATTATGAGAGCCGCGACCTTGTTCATCGCATTCTTCATGAAAACGCCCTTGAGCTTGCGCATTATGAACTTCGAAAGCCCCTCGATCGTCTTGAGTACGATGTTTCCGGTGAAGCCGTCGGTGACGAGTACATCGCACTCGCCGAACGGTATCGATTTGCCCTCGACATTGCCGACAAAGTTTATACCATCGCACTCCTTTAAGAGCTTGTGTGCCTCGACCATAGTGGGAGTTCCCTTGTGCTCCTCGGTGCCGTTGTTGAGAAGACCGACCTTCGGTCTCTCGATACCGAAAAGTTGCTCCATGTAGACCGAGCCGAGGATACCGAACTGCAAAAGATATTCGGGAGTTACCGTGACGTTCGAGCCCGAGTCGATCATGAGAACGGGTCTCTCCATCGGAAGTATCGTTGCGATGGCAGCACGCTTGACGCCCTTTACACAGCGAACGAGAAGAGTCGCTCCGGTCATCAGGGCTCCGGTGTTTCCCGCCGAGATGAATGCGTCTCCCTCACCCTTTGCAAGGGTCTTCAAGCCTATTGCCATCGAGGAATTCTTTTTTGACATAACGACCGACTGTGCCGGATCCTCCATAGTTACCACCTCGGGCGCGTCGATGAAGGTCATGCGCTCTGTGGATATCTTTTCCTTCTCGCAAAGCTCGCGCAGCTCTTCCTCTCTTCCGGTGACCATAAGCTCAATATCCGGATATTCGGCGACAGCCTGCGCCGCACCCTTAAGTATTTCGAGCGGAGCATTGTCTCCGCCCATTGCGTCAAGTATAAGCTTCATCAGTTGTTCTCCTTGCTTTCATCACAGCAACCCAAATCAACGGAGCTGCCGGAGCGTTCCTTTATATATTCGATAGCTCTTGCGGCTATCGCTTCGTTTCTCGCACGCTTTCCGCCCTTTACTTTAACATCAAGCGAGCGAACAAGCCCGAATTATCTACCCTCTCGTCGCTTATGTACGACGCGAGCGAGCCTATGACCGATGTGCTGTCGAAGCATATCGGTTCGAGTCCGAGCGCAAAGCTTGCCGCGTTCATCCCGGCAACAAGACCGCTCGATGCACTCTCGACATAGCCCTCGACTCCGGTCATCTGCCCGGCAAAAAACAGTCCCGGACGCTTTCTCATCATGTAGGTGCTGTCAAGCAGCCTCGGCGAATTCATGAAGGTGTTGCGATGCATGACTCCGTAACGCAGAAACTCGGCATTTTCGAGTCCGGGTATCAGCCCGAAGACCCGCTTCTGCTCGGGAAATTTCAAATGCGTCTGGAAGCCGACGATGTTGTACATCGTCTTTTCATCGTTCTCCTGCCTGAGCTGAACGATCGCATACGCCTCCTTGCCGGTTGACGGAAGGGTTATCCCGACCGGCTTCATCGGGCCGAAAAGCAGCGTGTCGCGTCCGCGACGCGCCATGACCTCTACAGGCATACACCCCTCGAATACCGTGAGCTGCTCCGAGCGATCAAAATCCTTCAGCTCCGCCTCCTCGGCGGTGATGAGTGCTTCGTAAAATCTGTCGTACTCCTCTTTGGTAAACGGACAGTTGATGTACGATGCCTCGCCCTTGTCGTATCGAGAGGCATAAAACGCCTTGGTCATGTCGATCGAATCGAAGCTCACTATCGGTGCGGCGGCATCAAAAAAGTGCAGATAATCCTCGCCGATAAGCTCTCCGATTGCCTTCGAAAGTGCCTCTGAGGTCAGCGGTCCCGAGGCAACGACCGTCGTACCCTCGGGTATCTCGGTCACTTCGCCCTCGATAACCTCTATAAGCGGATGATTGCGTATTTTGTCGGTGATGTAGTCCGAAAACTTTACTCTATCGACCGCCAAAGCACTTCCCGCAGGTACCTCGCAGGCATAAGCCGCCTCGATTATCAGCGAGCCGAGCAGCTTCATCTCCTCCTTGAGGACTCCGATCGCATTCGAAAGCATATTCGACCGAAGCGAGTTCGAGCATACCAGCTCGGCAAACCCCGCCGAGTGATGAGCCGGCGAAAATTTCACCGGCTTCATCTCGTAAAGCTTGACTCTGACTCCGCGCTTTGCCGCCTGCCATGCCGCTTCGCAACCGGCAAGACCCGCGCCTATAATGTTTATCGTCGGTTCACTCATTTGTCGAGCCTCCCTCCGCCTCGGTCGGCTCAGCATCGCGCTTGTAGCCGCATTCCTCGGTCTTGCAGATCAGCTGCTCCTTGCCCTTCTTTTTGTAAAGCATTGCTCCGCAGTCAGGACACTTTTCGTTTGTCGGAATGTCCCACGACGAAAATTCGCAGTCGGGATAGCGCGAGCAGCTGTAGAATACGCTCTTGCTGCGTCCCTTCTTGATAACGATCGGTGCGCCGCACAGCGGACAGCTTACGCCGATCTCCTTTGCGATCTGCTTTGTGTTCTTGCACTCGGGATAGCGCGAGCAAGCGTAGAAGTTTCCGTAGCGTCCGGTACGCATGACCATCGGGCTTCCGCACTTTTCGCATACCATGTCGGTCTCAACGACCTTTTCCTCTACCGTCTCTCCCGCCGGAGTCAACGGCTTCGTGTTCTTGCAGGTCGGATAATTCGGACAGGCGGCAAATTTTCCGTAGCGTCCGTTTTTAACGACCATCTTTGCGCCGCATTTTTCGCATACCATGTCGGTCTCCTCGACCGGCGGCGCATAGGCTCCCTTTTCCACCGTTTCCTCGGCGTGCTCGAGCGCGGCGGCAAAATCGTCGTAAAAGCTGTGAAGTACACCGCTGACCGTGTTTACACCGTTTGCAATGTCGTCAAGCTCGTTTTCCATGTCGGCGGTGAATTCGTAATCGACCACCTTCGGGAAATTCTCGACCATCAGCTTGGTGGTTATCTCACCCAGCCCGGTGGGTCTCAAGGATTTGCCCTCGCGCACAACATATCCGCGAGTGATTATCGTCGTGATTATCGTCGCAAAGGTCGAGGGACGACCTATGCCCCTCTCCTCGAGGAATTTTACCAGCGATGCTTCGTTGTATCTCGGAGGCGGCTCGGTGAAGTGACGGCTCGGTGAAGTCGATTCGTGCTTTAATATATCGCCCTGATCGATACGCGGCAGCTTCACACTCTTTTCGGGCGTGTCGGTGTCGGCAACATTCGGCGAAACATAGTCCTCAGACTCCTCGTAAAGCGTCATGTAGCCCTGGAATTTGACCGTGTAGCCGCTCGATCGGAAGATGTATCCGCCCGCCTCTATGTCGGCAGTTACCGTGTCAAGCTCGGCAGATGCCATCTGGCTCGCCATAAAGCGATCCCAAATAAGCTTGTAAAGACGATACTGATCCTGAGTCAGCGATTTCTTTATCTTCTCCGGCTCAAATGCAAGGCTCGAGGGACGGATCGCTTCGTGCGCATCCTGCGCTCCTGCCTTCGTCTTGTAAACCCTGCGCTCCTTCGGATAAAACTCCTCACCGTATTTTCCGATGATGAATTCCTTCGCCGCCTCGGCCGCCTCATCGGCAATGCGAAGCGAGTCGGTACGCATATAGGTGATAAGACCCTGAACTCCGCCCGACGCGCTTCCGAGATTTATTCCCTCGTAAAGCTCCTGCGCGACCCGCATTATCTTCTGCGACTGGAAGCCGAGCTTTCTCGATGCCTCCTGCTGAAGGGTAGAGGTCGTAAAGGGCGGCGCGGGATTTTTCATCCTGATCGCCTTTTTTACCGAGCGAACATTGAATTCCTTTCCATCGACCGCATTGACGACCTTCATCGTCTCATCTTCGGAGTGCAGCTCAAGCTTTCCCGATTCATCGCCCCAGAACTTTGCCTTTACCTTTCCGCGGTTCTTGCCCTCGAGCATGACATCTATAGTCCAATATTCGACCGGCTGGAAGGCGCGTATCTCCTCCTCGCGCTCAACGATTATCCGCGTTGCGACCGACTGAACCCGTCCCGCCGAAAGTCCGCTCTTTATGGTCTTCCATAAAAAGGGACTCAGCTTGTAGCCGACTATTCGGTCGAGGATGCGCCTTGCCTGCTGAGAATTTACCAGTCCCATGTCTATCTCGCGCGGAGCCTTTATGCCCGCCTTGACCGCCTTCTTGGTTATCTCGTTGAAGGTCACGCGGCGTATCTTTTCCTCGGGAATGTCGAGTGCGGTGGATAAATGCCACGCTATCGCTTCGCCCTCGCGGTCAGGGTCGGTCGCGAGGAAAACCTTGTCCGCATTTTTGGCTTCCTTTTTAAGCTCCTTGATGAGCGGACCCTTGCCCCTGATATTTATATACTTCGCCTTGAAGTCATCCTCTATGTCGATACCGAGCGTACTCTTCGGAAGATCACGTATATGTCCGGTCGAAGCCACGACCTTGTATCCCGATCCGAGATACCCCTTTACAGTACCCGCCTTTGTCGGCGACTCCATTATAACGAGGTTTGCCATTTCGTAAATATAACTCCTTAAATTAAATCAATGTATTTTCTTCTGATCAGCCCACCGGGAAGCGACTCTATCAGCTCGTCAAGCTCGAGCATGGTAAGCTCGGCGAGTACCTCCTTCGCCGCAAGCCCCGAAAGCTCGGATATCCTGTCGGGATTGTAAAGCTCGCCCGGAGTCATTGCATCGAGAACCCTTTGAGCGGTCTCGCTGTATTCACTGCGCCTGCGGGTGTTACCAAAAGCTGCGGTCTGTTCTCCGCTTGCCGCAGTCGATCCCGTGCCGACCGAAGCTTCGGCGGAAAATTCTCCGCCATCTACTCCGTCAAGCGTCTTTACCCGCTTGAGCAGGTCTCCGATATCCTTTTCGTCGCGAATGACATTCCGAAAGCTCGGCGCACCGTCGCTTCTTACCGAGCTCATATCAGCACGCTCGGTATTTCCCGCAGAGCTTGACTCTCTTGCGGGTATATTGTTGTCATCGCTTCGACGTTCCCATTCGCTCTGCTGATGATTTTCGGGTTCGCTGATCTCACTCTGCTCCCGAGCCGATCGGCTTGCCTGCTTTTCCCGCTCGGCACGCCGCTTTTCGACATTTACTATAAGCCCCGCTCTTTCAACCAGCTCATCCTGTGAGGCACGAGCCTGATTGAGATATACCTCCCTCTGCTCGGGAGCCGGCGGACGATCGAGATCGGGAGTCGGAGTAGCCGCGCGATTGTATTCCTTATTGCGCTTTTCCTCGATACGATCATAATGGGTGTAACGACTGTCACGGAGCATCTGCTCATTGAGAGTCAAGGCTCCGTCATTGTTGAGATCCTCCGCTATATCCTCGCCTCTCGTGCATATTCTCGCACCCTCGCGGATCAGACGATTTGCTCCCGCACTCCGCCTTGAATCGATATTTCCGGGAACCGCATATACGAGCTTTCCCTGCCTCATCGCAAGCCGCGCGGTTATCAGCGCACCCGATTTCATGTCTGCCTCGGTAACGACCACCGCATCCGAAAGTCCGCTTATCAGGCGATTGCGCTTGGGAAAGTTCCCGCCGTAGGGTCTCGTTCCGGGAGGAAACTCCGAAATAACGAGATTCTCCTTCGCGATATACTCGATAAGACCGTGATTTTCACGCGGATATGATACATCGATTCCCGTGCCGAGAACCGCAATCGTCTTGCAGCCGAAATAAAGCGCGGTCTTGTGCGCCGCCGCATCAACTCCATATGCCGCACCGCTCACGTTAACAGCATCGTAAAGACAAAGCTTGCGAACTATGTCAAAGGTCGCCGACTTTCCGTAATCGGTCATGCTTCGCGTTCCGACCGCTCCGATCGTAAACCCGGCATTCATCAGCTCAACCTTTCCGCGCGCATATATAAGCGGCGGATAATCAGGCAGACTCCTCAGCCTTGCGGGATATCTTTCCGAGCAGGACGGTATCAGCTCATAGCCTCTTTCGCGGCAGAATTCAACTATATACGATGCCATTTCAAGGCTTTTTTCACCGGTGATCTTCCCGATGAGTGCCGAATTTATCCCCTTTGCATTCTCCGAGGTGATCTCCTTAAGCTCGTATATCTCCCGCGCACCGCCGGGATATCTGTAAAGCAGTATCGGCGCGTCTATGCTCGCAGGTCCGCAGATCAGTGAAAGCCATACCCAATAGACCAGATCATCCATGTCAGAAGTCCTCCGCTTAAAATCAATTTTTTCTCTCCCGGGCTTTCAACGTGCGACCGGGTATTTCAAGCCTGTCCGAGCCGCGCAAGCCGATTGACGATTTGCTCCTGTCGAACAGGTCTATTATATATAGTATAACTCTTATCCTCGGAAATTTCAAGTGTTTTGTCGCTGAAAATATAAAATTTTCTTTTAATAATGAAGACTGTTGACCCGCATACCACAACTGTTGTTCATTTTCACGACATTTTCGCGGCAAAGCTTTGAGCCGCTCTTCACTTTTTTCGAAGCGACATTACAAACCGTTCGTCGGGTGTGACATATGCCGTGTAATTCGTCGAATAGGTCACAAAGCCCGGCTTTGAGCCGCCCGGCTTCTTGATATTCTTTATCAGCGTGTAATCCACCGCGACATTCTGCCCCTCCGCACCCTTGGAATAAAACGCCGCGATCATCGCCGCCTCGGTAAAATCTCGGTCGGTCGGCTCGTCCTTGTCGCAGAAAAGTATCGCGTGTGAGCCGGGCTGGTTCTTTATGTGGAACCAGTAATCGGATTTTGACGCAAGCTTTGTCGTAAGCTGATCGTTCTGATGGTTGTTCTTTCCGACCAGCACGCGCCTTCCGTCGGTTGTCGTAAATTCCATGAACTTCGGAGCCTGAAGCTTTTTCGCAGAATAATTCTTCATCCTCGAAGCATAGCCCGAGCGGTAAAGCTCGTCGCGTATCTCTAAGATATCGCTCTCGCTCTCGGCTCTCGAAAGTGAATCGAATACCGTGTAGATGTATTCAAGCTCCTCCTCGGCAAGCTTTATCTGCTTGGCAAGCTCGACCTCGGCGGTCTTAGATTTGTTATACTTCTTATAGTATCTCTGTGCGTTCGCCTGCGGAGTCAGTCGTTTGTCGAGCGAAACGGTTATCGTCGAGCAGTCCTCACTGTAATAATTCTCAAGCTCGACCTTCTCAAGCCCGCGCTCGAGCCTCCAGATGTTCGCGGTTATAAGGTCGCCCCAGAGCTTGTATTTGTCCTTGTCAGCACACGCGGCAAGATCCTGACGCTGGAGCGCGATCTTCTTCGTAAGCCTTTGCTCCGCATTTGTTAGAAGCCTGAAAATATCGGAGGTACGCTGCTTTATCCGCTCGGCACGGTCTCTGCGTCCGAAGTATTCGTCGAGAAGCGCACCGAAGCTTTCTACTCTTTGTACCTCGTGATCTTCGCCGTATTCGAGCGGCTCGAAAAAGCTGTACTCGATCGGTCGTCCCGAAAGCTCCGAAACCAGCCACGGCTCAAAATTCCCATCGTTTATGCGGTCTCTGACCGTCCTGAAGCTGTCCCAGAGCCTTTCAAGGTCGCAGTCAGCCATCAATGTATCAACCGCTCCGGATGCGCGATAGACGATCTCACGGACGCTCAACGCCGCAAGCCCATAAAAGCTCGAAAGGATGAATTTGTCCGCCGGCATATCCGACGAAGAATCTGCCGCTGACATGAAAGCCTCGCGCGAGACCTCGAGCGGACAGAGCTTTTTCTGTACCGGCGGCAGCTCATACGGAAAGCCCGGAAGTATCTGCCTTACCGAGGATGCCGCAAGATCGATTATCTTTAGCGCACTCACGACCTTTTTCTCGGCATTCAGCAGGATTATATTGCTGTATTTTCCCATCGTCTCGGTTACGATGTATTTCATCGTACGAAAGCCCATCTCATCGAAGCAGTCAAAGCCGAATTCGACCGCGCGCTCAAAGCCGAGCTGTGTCACCGAGACGATCTTAGCACCGGTCAAATGCTTTCGCAGAAGCATACAAAACATCGGAGCAACGATCGGATTTTCCTTCACAGCCGAGGTGAGATTGAAGTGCGGATTATTAGAACCGGATGAGAGCAAAAGCTTAAGATTCTGCCTTCCGATGTGAAGCAGCAGAACTATCTCATCCTTTTCGGGCTGATTGACCTTCTCGACCCGCGCACCTATTATTTTTTCGTTCAGCTCATGAACTATAGCTGAGACCATTCCGGCATCAAATGCCATGTTATATCAATTCCTTTCAAATCCTTCAAACAGTGACCCGTCAGCTCACTTAAAGCTCGGTCGGCAGCTTCTCCGCCGCAACACAGAAATTCTTTGCAAATTCCACTCCCCCGAGCCGCTTTATTATCGCGATCGATCCGACATTCTTAGCTTCGCATTCGTAAAGCACCTCGTAGCCGCTTTCAAGTAAAAGCTTTGCCAACGCGGCGGTGTTCGAGAGCGCAAAGCCGCGATTTCGATATTCCTCGCAGGTCTCGACTCCAAGCTCCATCGTCTCATAGTCCTCACCGCTGAGATCACATGGGTAATTCGTGCAGGCAACCGAAACTATTTTGCCGTCTATAACCGTGCCGAAGCAGATATGACCGTATTCGTTCATCGTCTCGATATCGTAGCCGGTGAGATTTTCATACCCCTCGTCCCCGTTTATACGAACCGTCTCGGGAAGTATGAGCGCGGGATCGACCGATTTTATCAAATAGTCGATGAAATAATCCCTTCCACTGTCGAGCAGTCCGAAAAGCTGCTCGAGCATATAAGGCTCAAGCTGCTCATACACCCAGCCTATCGCCTCGTCCGAGAACATCTCCTCAACCGTCTTGAACCGCTCAAGAAATTTTCTCGCAGCCTTGAGCTGTGACGGAAATACCGTTATCTCCGGCTCGTTATCCCCCTCAACGCACAACTTGAAGGGTATCGCAAGGTCAAAATCCCCGTTCAGCATCGAATTCTCTGCGTATTTGTCCTCGTGTATCATTATTCCTTCCCCCTAACCGAGTGCTCATATAATATCATAAAAATGCCGTATCTCGATATCCTCGGGGATGTCGAGACCGTGTGCGCCGCGTCCCGATTCGTTCGTGTGAACTCCGTGGTCGGTCGCATAGCCGATGAGCGTCCTGTGTCCGTTCTTGTCACTGACCGCCTTCGCCGCCTCGTATATGCGCTCATACGCGCCTGTGTGATGATACAGCCACTCCATCGCCTCGTCAGCCTCGGGATATGTCGCGTGCATTACCGAATCGTACATACCGTTGTATATCACAACAAGATCATATATATCCGAATTTATAAGCTCAATGCCCTTCAGTACCGCCTTCTCGTCTCCATCGGCATCGGCGGGGATTATATAGTAATCCATATCGCGCTCAAGGAAAATGTGCGCGATCGACGAACCCTCTGTCGCTACTATTGCGCATTTCTTGCCCGCCTTGAGCATTGCGTCAAATATCGTTTCACAGCTCAAAACCGGCTTTTCGTATCTCTGTATCCCATGTACCTCGGGATATACTCCGGTGTACATCGTTGCAAAGCATACAGGTGTGACCGAGGGCATCACGGTTGAAAAATCTATCGCCTCGCGGCTCCTCGATACGACCTTTTCAAATATATCGGGATATTTTTCTACCAGCCACTCCGCCTGCGCATCGGGATTGTACATGACCATGCGATCACAGGGCTTGCCGCCGCAAAGCTCCTTCAGTATTCCGCACGAGGGCATCGACCCCTTCGGAGGCTCGACCTCCATCACCGAGCAAAGATCGGCACAAAGTGAAGTTAAGGATATTCTCTCTCTTTTCATAGCAGTTTTCCCTTCAAAAAATATATGTATAAGGTTATTATACCACATACCGCAAAAAAAAGCAAGAGTTTATTCCAATATATCTCATCTCATGCCCCAAAAATACGAAAAAATCCCTCGAAATCAAGGCAGACCTCCGCCTTGTCTCTAAAGGATCCGAAATTTATACCGTTTCTCTCGAACAAAAAATCGAAGCCCTTAGACTACGATTTTTTGTATTAAAGTTGAGGAACTCAGCCCTAGACGTTGATGACCTGCTTTCCATTGTAGGAACCACAAGCTC
>CAYRKS010000018.1:1581-16999 GCA_964424855.1 uncultured Lachnospiraceae bacterium | reverse complement strand
TAGGCGGGATCATCCCCGCACACGCGGGGAAAAGACGTTAAAGGACTTTCAGACGTTCGGAACGCTAGGATCATCCCCGCACACGCGGGGAAAAGATAAAAATCTCCTTGCCGTATGTAGCCTAACCGGGATCATCCCCGCACACGCGGGGAAAAGTGTACGCAAAGTTGAAAATGGCTATTACAGCGGGGATCATCCCCGCACACGCGGGGAAAAGCGAAAAAGGAACGCTTTATGATGGTTAAAGACAGGATCATCCCCGCACACGCGGGGAAAAGACGGAGAAACTCAGACGGTTGATAACCCTCTCAGGATCATCCCCGCACACGCGGGGAAAAGACCGAGCGTAGTGGGCGTACGAGTAGTCAGGCGGGATCATCCCCGCACACGCGGGGAAAAGATAGGCATCGTGAGAGCCGATTGGCTGTACCCAGGATCATCCCCGCACACGCGGGGAAAAGTGACAGGTAAACTGTTCTGCGGTCATTGTGGTAGGGATCATCCCCGCACACGCGGGGAAAAGCATTGAGTGTAAATCTCAGGAAGTGCCTTGGGAGGATCATCCCCGCACACGCGGGGAAAAGGACTATCAACCTGTATCTCAAGGCTCGTACTACGGATCATCCCCGCACACGCGGGGAAAAGTTCCTGTTATGTCTGCCGCAATCCATTCAGCAAGGATCATCCCCGCACACGCGGGGAAAAGAATAATACATAGCAAAAATACCGGGTAGGGGAAGGATCATCCCCGCACACGCGGGGAAAAGTGCGTATTTGGCAGAACAAATGACTCGGTACTAGGATCATCCCCGCACACGCGGGGAAAAGCTGAAAAAATGCAAGTAACTGTTGGTAGCACCATGGATCATCCCCGCACACGCGGGGAAAAGATTTGATTGTCTTACAAGCGTTAAGCAACTTCAGGATCATCCCCGCACACGCGGGGAAAAGGATGTTTTTCATTACTTCTTATCTCCTTTGTTAGGATCATCCCCGCACACGCGGGGAAAAGAGTACATAAAACCACGGCGGTATTGCAATGCTGGGATCATCCCCGCACACGCGGGGAAAAGTCAGCGCTGAACTTTTGCGGTGGGCGAAGTATGGGATCATCCCCGCACACGCGGGGAAAAGACGACACCCATGACGGCTCCGGCTATGGATAGTAGGATCATCCCCGCACACGCGGGGAAAAGGCGTCGGAAACGTCTTGCCTTATCTCTAATCTAGGATCATCCCCGCACACGCGGGGAAAAGTCGCATTGTCTGTCAGGTCCAGGGTGTAGTCGAGGATCATCCCCGCACACGCGGGGAAAAGAGTTTTCCCATTGGGCATATCCGGCGAACTACAGGATCATCCCCGCACACGCGGGGAAAAGAGAAGGTCTTTATTTCCCTTTATCCGGCCACTGGGATCATCCCCGCACACGCGGGGAAAAGGAAAGGAAGATCGATTCCGGCGCTTATGTTCAGGGATCATCCCCGCACACGCGGGGAAAAGGCTTCAAACACGTTTTATTCCTCCTTCGTGTCAGGATCATCCCCGCACACGCGGGGAAAAGCTATATACGACGACCTTCTGGAAGCAAATGAAATGGATCATCCCCGCACACGCGGGGAAAAGATATAATAGCAGCACAAACAAGCAATGCTGCTGGGATCATCCCCGCACACGCGGGGAAAAGCTATAGCAGCTTCTAAGGATCTTCCGAGTAAGAGGATCATCCCCGCACACGCGGGGAAAAGTATAATATTATATAGATAAGTTGTTCTGACTTAGGATCATCCCCGCACACGCGGGGAAAAGAGGCAAAGAACAGCGAGAAGCTGACTACTCTGAGGATCATCCCCGCACACGCGGGGAAAAGTTGGGGCGTAGCGTAGCCGCTGTTTATGAAGAAGGATCATCCCCGCACACGCGGGGAAAAGACTAAAAATATCCCTTCAAATCGAGACTTTTAGATTGGCGATCCTCAAATTTCATTTAACTTCTCAAAGAGCTTATGTGTTAGTTTGCAGTCTGCGAGTGCACGATGTGCGCCTTTGGAATCTATTCCGAAATGCTCACAAAGTGCAGTCAGAGAATAATGATCAATATTTCTGACTTGCTTTCGTGCTAAAAATAATGTGTCCTCACACTTGCTTCTGAATATTTTTACTCCGGTACGATTGGCTTCATTCATGAGAAATTTGAAGTCGAATTGTACATTGTGACAGACCACTGGGTGATTTCCAACAAATTCTGTGAGCTGTTCAAGCGCAGTTGCTATTGGGATTCCGTTGTTTTTCAGCATATCCGAGGTGATCCCGGTGAGTTCGGTTATTTTGGGATCGAGCTCAACAGCTTGATCGACGAGAGCCTGAAATTCCTTGAGGATCACATTGCCTTTGATCAGAATTGCGGCTACCTCTATTATTCTATCGTTTTCAGGTGAAAGACCTGTTGTTTCAATATCCAAAACAACATATTCATTTTGTTTTCGATCTCTCGCAGCCTGCGTACGCTTTGCTTCAAGCATTTTTCCGGCTCGGCTGAACGTGGGGCTATCGCTGATTGTTTGATCGTTTTTGGGCGGCAACGGGTGCTGCATAAGCTTTATTCCGTCAAAATCTATCGGCTTCCAAAGAGAGTTGTGAACTTCAAAATTGAGCTGTTGTTCTCCCGGAGCATTGAATACCATTGTTGCGCGTCCGGTTTTCAGATTGTCACAGACTCTCAGCCACAACTCGTCTCGTACCCGTGAGCTTAAATTTCCGACATAAACACCGGTATTGATTTCAAATAGCCATTTTGAAAGGTCTCCGCGCAGCTTCGGAGGGCAGTCTGTCAGCGTGATAACTACCATTGAGAGTCCTCGGAATATAATTTTCCATACTCGGCGGTCCCTTTTTTATCATCCCATAGATATATAGCCTCATCCGGATTATTCTTGTCCTTTTTATCATCTTTATCATCGGAGAATAGGTATTTAATATCCTTAACCATCCTTTCAAGGATGTGTTCGCTTGCCATAGCATCTCGAACACGTCGTCGAGTTTTTCCGGGAAGATCATCAAGATCGTTTTCGACGGCTATTTCAAAGGCTATCGGTATAGTTATCTCAGCCTTATAAAGGTCTGCAATGTCGTAAACGAAGGACAATTCATGTCCTATATGAACAAAGCCAAGTCCCGGTGAGCAGCCCAAAGCGGATATTACCGCGTGCGCCAAGCCGTATAGGCAGACATTGCCGGCAGAAAGGGCCTGATTTACCGGATCACTTAAAGAAAAATTTTCGGGATCGTAGTCTCTTCCGTGCCATGGAACTCCGGTTCTCTTTGAGCAGTTTTTGTATATGCTTCGCATACGACTGCCCTCGCGACCTCTGAGCTGTTGAAGCGTGAGACCGGAGACATCCTCGCCGGAAAATCTCAATTGATACATTTTTCGAACGACATCGAGGTGTTTTCGCTGATTTGAAACCATTTCAGCTTGCTTCATCAGAAGACGAGAGCTGTGAGTAAGTGCACAGCCGCCGGCATAATATCTGACACCGTGTTCACCTACCCATACTATACTGACACCAGTGTCTCCGATTAACTCCACCGCACGGTGAGAAATGTCGGTTCCGGGTCCCAACAGCAGTACAGATATTGCCGCCGAAGGGATGTGTACTATTCCGTTTTCATCGGTGACGGTTATAGCACTGTCTGCTCGGTTTATTTTACAGTGCTCAAGATAGATAAAGGTCATTCGATCCTTGATCTGCGGGAGAGCTTGGATCGAGGGCTTGACGATTCCGGGAATTTCAGACATTTTATTCACCTATATGTGTACGATAGTCAAAAGTCCGTTTCCGTAGGCTTTTCCTCTGCCTATGCCCGAGATCATCGCTATTTTGAATTTTTCAGCGTCTGTAACAGTCAGTATGCCGTCGTAGGTGACCGAAAGCAAAGTCACACACCGTTTTCCGTGCTTTTTGAAAACCAGCGGACGATTGCCAGAAACTTGAAATTCATTGTCCGAAAGCTCGAAACCGTTGATTTCTGCGCGATCGGAAAGCCATTTTTTCTGAAATTCGGGGGTGATATGCGCAGTTACCTTTCCACGGGTGACGTTATCGCCCGGATTTTTATTGCATATCGTAGGATTGGCAGTCAGCCTGAATTGCCAACGACCGCCGTTTGATATCCTTTCGAGAAGCTTATCATATTTACGGGTTTCAAACGGTTCATTGTCATGACCAAACTGTGATACGACATTTGATAGATTCGGAGAAGCTTCGGATAGGACAAGCAGATACATATCTCCTCGAAGCTCATCTATTCTCCAAAGAGTTCTGCCGCATCTTTCGGAAAAAGACGATTCGATGGCACCATGTATCTTTTGAGGATTGGAAAGTGCTATCATAGTGCTTCGCTTTTTGGTATCGAGCCGTATTCTTGAGAGATACATCAGTCTTCATCCTCCAATTTATCATATGGATTGTGTTCTGTCACGGTTGCACACAGGGGGGCTTTCTCGGCGACATTTCTGTAAGTATATCTACGTCGTCCTTGATCGAAGGAAATTGCAATGTCACGCTGTATCGAAGTTTTTCGGTCGTTTTGATCCGCATCCGCAACTATTCGTATGCGTTTTGAAGGATTATTTACGAGTAGTGGCTCATTTCGAAGTGCTTCGATAAGTGGTAGCTCGCGTATTCCAAGACAAATCGGAGGAGTTGGAGGACAGGAGCGTCTTCCGAGGAAAAGCGGAAATGCCGGGTGTGAGAGCGCATATTCGAGATCGTGCAAAAGCTTTTCATCTCCCTCCAAGCCGATAAGAAAAACCGCATCTGATAGATAATATCTGTGGGTAAGATATGAGGCTTTGTTATCACGTGCCATATGGAAGTCTCTGAGCTGCTTGCCCTCGCGGTCAACTCTGATCCCAAATTTCAGCTTATTCAGCTCGGTGAGCTTTTCGGATTCGGAGCGTCGGTATCCAAGTGCGGATGCAAGGAGACCGACAACTCCGCTTTTTGATGGTTCGCGTCCGGTGTCGCGAGTTTCAAATTTGGAATCGGTTCCCCAAGCTTGAAGCGGTGCGGCAAAGCGCAGAAGTAATGTTGCCATTACTCACTCTCACTCCCTTTAAGTAATTCGTCAGCTTTTGTGACTACGCGGGATAATAGATCATTAAAGCTCATGAGCTCTGCAATATTTCCGATAGCTTCTCCTACTGCAAATGCACAGCATGGCTTAGCGGCATAATTTTCGTATACGCTTTTAGCATAGCTTGTAAGCTGCTCTTCGGATATTGCGGCATAGCCTTCTGCTCCGGGCTTTATCGGCTTTTCGAAGGCACCGCAGAGATTGATCGGCTGATCACGTCGGATTGTAACATATACCATGCTCGGAAGGGTTCGGTTTGCGAAGGAATTTTGCTTTCCGGTAGGCATTGAGCGAACAAAGGCATCGATAAAGCCGCGAACCGCTTTGGATGTATCATTCTTAAGCGACGAAGCGAGTTCAGAGAGGTTTACAGTCGCATAACGATAGAGAGTTGATGAGTTGAATTCATTTGTCCCGAGATGACCCGCTCCGGCGGTATCCTCGGGTGAAAGATCATCGACCGCTGTGAAGTAATCATACTCGTTCTGAATCGTGTGAGTGGATATGCTGTGAGCGACTTGAGCGGTCGCATCGAAATTCATGGTCGGGTCTGAGGCTAACATTCGTCCGAAGAGTGCGATGTCTATCGACGGATTATTTTTCAGAGCGTTTTTGCAACGATCGTTCTTTGATTTTTTGTCATCTGAGTCGCTTTCGATGGCGATATTTGCCAGTTCTTCGGCTTGTTTGTGGCTCATGAAGAACAATGCTTCAGCGGTTTCGGGCTTCGGCTCTGCGGTACCTTCTTTTTTGTTTTCCTTGATTTTGATTCCGGCGGCGTTTAGAACCTCCTTAGCGAGTTTCTTTGCATCTGCATCGGGGTTGAGCTTTAATATTTCGCTTTCTACCATGTCGATAACGTATTTTGTTCTCAAGCCCAATTCCTCGGATGAGAATATCTCCTCGCGGAACATATTCCGCATCGCATTTTTCCACGCCTGTGAAGAAACGCGCGAGCGAGTCGTTCCGCCGTATACAGCGGTTTTGGGACTTCCGGTGTCATCGCGGTTGATACAGCTCGGCGGCACGGTTTGGAGTACGTGAATATCGAGATAAAGGCGGTTTTTCATAATTTGTCACCTAAAATGTTCCTTTCTGCTCATTTTGAGACTTTACCTATGAGTGTTAGCTATGGGTTTGATAAAATGTATTATTTTGTCAAACGATAGAAATCCTCTCCCCATTTGAGTCGAACATTCGACTGTGTCACTGTCGAGGAGTATCTGTACAGATCAACTGCAAGATCGGCGTAATCGAGCTTTATATCATTAGTGCTTAAAAGATTGATTATCCCGCGGATATGATTTGCCAGTTCACGCATATCCGATGAGGTCGCCATTTTATTGAATCTGTTTCGAATTCGGTCGAGTTCAGAATCATCACTGGTCGGTGCAAGCTTTCTCACTGCTATACCGAAGCGCAGGTCTTTTTTGTGCATCCAATCGGTTTTAGGATCATGCCCTTGCTGATGGAGTGCAAACATTGTCAGTGCGATGTAGATTGCCCATTCTTCACGAGAGGGTTCACCGAAAAAACCATATAATTCTTCGGAAAAGTCGGTAAAAAGTGTTCCGAAAAGGATCGGAATATCGCCCGGAGCATGACCTATGCCTTTTCGAAGCTCGGCAAGCTTTGCTCGGCAGATATTTTCCGGAAGTCCATTCAGCCATTCGAGCTTTTGGGTCATGTATGAATATATTTTCTTGATGCTTTCTGACATTTCATTCCTCCTCGTATATTTTCTTTATTTTATATTTGAATGATCCGTATGCTTTCGGAGCGGAATAGTAGATATCGTTTATCGAACGACCAACGAATGCCGATGCTCCCGCATTCTTTACCAGATTCTCACCTATGCTTTCAGCTATTCCTATCGCGGTATCGTGCCAGCTTTGAAGTGAATCACGTTCTTTTTCGGTATCGTTGCCCCAATTCGGATCGATCGACGCGAGCCAATCGCGGAACGGGATATCTATATCGTAATAAAATCTCTCGCGAGCGGTTTGAACAGATGCACATTTTCCTACAGTTTCCTCACTTGATCCCGATGCGAGTTCGAGCGATTTTGCAAGCGATGAAGTTTCATAAGCAAGCTTTTCACATATGCTGACTTCTTTTGATATGTTGTTTCTCCAACGAGTTCCAAGATCAGTGAGGATATCTGTGTGGAAGGTTATCGAATCAGCGAAAACATTGTTCACAAAAAAGTCTTTGTCGCCATACTGTATTGAGGCTATCTTGAATTTTATGAAATCCTTTTTATCTATGAGCTTTGATCGGCGAAGCAGATCCATCCATGTGACTATGCCCGGGATGTGTGCCGAATTTGATGTCGAGAAGGATGAAGGAAATTCTCGCCACATCAGGATCGATGAGTTGTGCCGCTTTGGATTGAATTTTACCTGGCTTTGTTTATTCTCCTTGATCTGTCCCCAAATGGTCATCGGTTCGATGAAGGCATCGGTCTTATCAAAGAAATCTCCTCCGAGCAGAGTGTAGCCTGTTATATACTCATTTTCTCGGATCAGCTTTATTCGACGCGATTGCAGTGTGTAAAGCTCCGAGAGATTATCCGGAGATGGTATTTCGGAGCGTTCTGCGCTTCTTGGGGTATCAAGCTCCCAAATCGGTTTTTCGCTGCTCCATACCGATCTGTTTTGCGGATTGAGCAGTATAAGATTCAGCATCAGTGTTTCAAAAAGATTTTTTCCGCAAACAAATATAAGTCCCAATTTTCCGAGCCAGCCCGCCCCCGGTGATGGAAGGTCCTTTCCCTTAGGCTTGGCGGAGGTATCATCGTAGCTGTTTACATAAAGAAGCCAGCGTGCCGCCTCTGAATATGAAAGGCGAGACTTGTCTGCTCCCGAATATGGGGAAAATAATCTGAGCTTATTACTGCTCTCGGATATCTCACCGTTGAGCTTTGAGGCGGTATAGGCGGTACCTTTTTCTGCGGCGTTTGTTTGATAGAACGGATTTGTTGGATGAAAAAGCCAGAATTTTTCATGCTGTGATACGAGATATTCGCGCAGCGGCTTTTCAGGGAATTTTCCTGCTTTCCAAAGCTCACTCCATCTTTTCAGTGCGTCAGCCGCGTTTTCTATCGGTCGTTTTTCACCGTCTGGAGAATATCTTGAAAATACAGTATGCAGAACTGCCAGTAGCAGACGCATTATCGGAACATCCTGAGTTGGCAGCTCTCCCGCGAGGTCGTCATATTCATCGGCGCAGAGCAATGCGTCGATAAGAGACACTTCATCTACGGTACAGTCGCTTTTTCTCACGAGTATCCACTTTTCATCTAAAAGATTAAATTGAGTATCATTCATTGAATATGCTCAGATCCTTTCTGTAATATTAAAGGTAAATTCGGAGAGCGTATTTCCGATCGGTTTTTTCAAAGGTAAGACCGATATCGATGTCATAGTGCAAGCATATATCATCGAAGCGCATATCGAGATTCTCATCGAATATCAGAGCAAGCTCATCCTTTAATAGTGATGAATACTGCCATTCTGGGAAGAATTTTTGCGTGTCCGCTTCGAGTCGTGTGATCGTTTTGTCGATATTCCATGCTTTGCTGAAATATCCGGGCAATCTCAGCTTTTGTCTTGCGATCTTAAGAGATTCCTCTTGTGACGGAGGTCGATCTGTCGGAATTGTGATTTCATCCCGACCACTGACGAGCTGAAACGTATCACTGCTTGCTCGCTTTACAGCAATGACATCTATCGAAGAATCCGAATCTCGAACCGCTCGTTCGGCGTGACTGTCATTTATGATCACACTGTTATCGAGCCATCCGTCGAGTGTATTGAGAAACGGTAAATCCTCGCAAAATTCAAGCGGTTCATTTATGACGTAATTTTTTGCGCGCGACTCTTTTTTTGAGATTTCTCGTTTATATTCTTCGCGAGCCTTTTTGATCTCCTCGTCTGTCTTTTCAAACATACTCATATCGTCAAAATCGTACGCACTTTGAACGAGCTTAGGTATATCATTCGGAAGTGTAAGCTTTGATGGGATTAGCGCACGAGTTCGCATAAGCAGCCAATCACCGTAAACCGCTCTGCTTCCTTCGTCAAAGCTACCGTCCGGTTCATCGAGTACGAGACAAACTGCGTTTTGAAGCTGCCTCGGGCGTGTTCTTATGTGACGCTGAAGTCGTCCGAGCCTTTGAAGCAGGAGATCCATAGGGCAGAGCTCGGATATCATAAGGTCAAAATCGATGTCGAGCGATTGCTCAAGCACTTGAGTTCCGATTATTATCAGTCCGCGTCTGCTGTCTGCGGTTGAAGCTTTTCCGACGCGCTGTAGTATCTGTTTTTCTTTGTCAGCGCGGTCGGTGGTCGTGAATTGAGCGTGGAATAACAATACCTCATTGTTTGGAAATTCTTCATGTAATTCCTTCGCAAGGCTTTGAGCCTTTTTTACTGTGTTGACGATTATTCCCGCGCAGCCGCCGCAATCGATGACTTTGTGTATGTGGGAGACTATCTCATTTTGAGTTATTTTGATCAAATCCACATTCTTTTCCGAGCTGTCGAAGGATAGTGCTTTTTGATGAACCGTTTTTTTGTCGGTAAAGGTCAAAATCGGATAATCAAGACTGTTTTCCGGTTCGATAGCTTGAATATGTGCGGTGTTCAGATATGCCGATATAAGTTCAACGCGCCGTTTTGCGGGAAGAGTGGCAGATAAGATTATTACCGGTACCTCATATTCTCCGAGCCATCTCAATATCATGTCGAGATACTGGCTCATATATGCGTCGTATGCGTGACATTCATCTATGATGACTACCTTTCCCGCCAGACCGATATGCCGAAGCATAACGTGCTTTCGTTTCAACGCTGACAGCAGAAGCTGATCTATCGTTCCTATAACGAATTCCGACAGCATTACCTGCTTTCTGCCTGAGAACCATTCGTGAACGATAAGACTTTTCTCATTGTCGGTATCAAGCTCGGTGCAGCCGGTAAACAGCTCTCGATAATCGTCGTTAAGCTCTGCGGCAGAGTGTGCAAGCCTTATGGAATGCAGAGCTTGCTCATCATCGGACAGGCTTGATGCCCATTTTTCAAGTCGCGGAAATATTCCGTTTGAGGTGCTTTGAGTCGGCATACCGAAAAATATCCCACCGGAGCCGAAGTGCGCCGCAAGTATTTCGGATGATGCAAGAGCGGCTTCGGTTTTTCCGATTCCCATCGGAGCTTCCATTATGTATATTCCGGGAGAAGTTGATTCCGTTACCGTGTCCAATATTTCTCTCTGAGTGATATTCGGGTAAAAACCGAAGCGTTCGAAAAAGTCATCATCGTTTATCCCGAAGCTTGCCATTGAGTGCCATGGCGCGGAAAGTGCGGCATTATGCCACGCCAGCTCCGCGCGTTTAGGATAATCCGAAAGGCTGCCGTAAGAATCTGTTGGTATCAGCGGAAAATATGAGGTATTGCTCGCTATCCAGTCTGCCATTATAAGAAGTCCCGAGATCAAAAGCTGATAGGATACCGGAATGGTTGGGATATCGTCGATCGATTCGAAGCCGGATATGTCAAGTGAAAAATCGATCCAGCGTTGATAGGCATTTGACCAGAAGCTCTCGTCGGATGCAAAATAGTTTTCAGGATAATCGCATATGTTTTGTTCGGCATCATCGGATATCGGTACTCCGTGGTGAGCCCCTATTATTGATGCGATTCCCGGAGGACAGCCGTATTGGAGCAATATAGCTTCGCCGGCGAGAGCGTGCGAAGTATGGTTAGCTTGTGTGAATTTTTGCACATTGGGGATAGTTGTAAATTTGGATATATGAGAGAAGTGCGAAAAGGCAGAGATCCGCGATTGAAAAAGCGGAGTCAGCTTTCCGATATCGTGAACTGCTCCGCAGAATGTGAGCAGTGAGATCAAATTATCTTTCGTGCCACAGGCCTTTGCGAGAAGCTCAAAAACAGATTCTGGCAACCATTCAAAAGCTAAATATTTAATTGTTTCGGCTGTGTCGAGCGAGTGCATCCAAAACGGTAGCCAAAATAAATTGTTTTCGCGGTCACTTTTGGCGGCGGCACAGTAAAGCGGCTCGGGCAATTGTTTCAAAAAAATGATCTCCCACTGAATATGAATATTTTATCTAATATAATATTATCACTTCTGCACATACAAATCAACAGCATTTTGTTAACTTTCTTGGCGCATATGGTGAAAAATGCTGAAATCAGTAAAAATACGGACTTTATGTACAAACAAAAGCCTCCGCGCCCATTCAATGGGCGCGGGGCGGGATGAGCGACTCATATACCCTCTAAATCACTTCACAAAAAGTATCCTACAGGAATATGCGGCGAGGGGGAAGGTGAAGCCTATCGGCTCTTTCTTTTGCATATCGATCACCTTTGTGACCTCCTCGGGGAAGGCGATCGTCACGCTGTCGATCGGTGCGGCGGAGATATTGACCGCGAACGCGAGGAGCTGAACTTCACCGCTCAGATCGGTGTAGCGATAATAGCTGACCTTGACCTTTTCATTCGAAGTTTTGACCGAATTTTTCCAGTAGGGGAGCCATTCGGAGCGGTCTATCGGGAAGGAATCGAATATTTTCCAAACTCCGCTCATCAGCTCGAGCGGATAGTTGATATCGTTCGGTCTCGGGAGAATGCCGTGCAGGATCGAGCAGGCGAGTGCCTGATCGAAGGTCCACACCGGAGGATTTGCGTAGGCGATAAATTCGACCGGTGCGCCGATGTTTCGTCCGATGTATTCCGCACGGAAATAGTCGAGATCCATATCGTCGGATATACCCTTTTTGATGAGCGAGAACTGAATATTTTCGCCGTACCAGTTCTGATGGATATAGGGTATCGCGGTGAAGTTTATAAAGCCGAAGGCGTGGACATTCACCTCGCCGCCGCGCGATTCAACGATATCGTAAAGACGCTTAAAGAGGCGGCGGATAGCATGGATCATGTAGGTTCCGTGGAGCTTTCCGTCTTTGTCGTACCAGCCGCAGCCGTGTTCGGTCGAATAGCAACAGCGTGGCCAGCTCGTTCCGTCGAGATAAACGCCGTCGGTGTGGTATTCATCCATCATGCGCTCAACTCCGGCGATGAAGCGATCCTGATATTCGCTGTTGTAGCAGACAACATAGTCTCTCTGGAAGGGGACGCGCCACCAGCCGCCCATCATTTCGCCGTTAGCATCACGAACCGTGTCAGCAGTGCTGAGCTTTTCCCAATCGGGTGACATTGTGGAAAGCTCGTAGCCGAAGTAGGTCAGCACCTTGATACCGCGCTTGTGGCACTCATCGGTTATTGTTCGGATCTGCTTTGCGGTGAATTCGCTCAGTTCGAACCAGTTCTGAGATTTGTTCCACTTTTCATGAAGTATGAGAGTCGTGACACCCTTTTCCTTGAGCTCATCATAGCGTCCTGCCAAAACATCGATGTAGTTGCCCTTGACCTTTATTCCGCAGTCGAGGTGGAAGGCGTTGTGGATGTAGGGCTGCTTCGGGAAGGGCTTTACCGGTGTGGCGTGCAGACCGAAGCCGAAGGCTATCGGCTTGAAGGAATTCATTCCGTATTTAGGGTTGCCGCTCCACGCTTCCGGCTGGCTGTCGAGGAGACGCAGGCGAAGGATAAGAGAATCGCCCTCGCGCACAAGCTCTATCGCGCCGTTCGGATCGGCGGGCTGCCAGCTTCGGTCGCTCTCGGAGAAAAATCCGAGTCCGCGCTCCTCATCTCCGAGCCAGAGAAGAGCCTTAAAGGGCATTGCCGACGAAATTTCGGGGAGTCTTCCGCTCATCGAGGTGGAGGTGTTTGGACGCTCGGTGCCGTTCGAAAGCTTCATCGCGCTGTTCGGATACATATGGAAAAGCTTAATTGCATCGGCTTTGAGCGGCAGCTCGATCCAGAGGCGGTCGAGCTTAAAGAGCGTTGGCTTGGTCTCGGCTATTCCGAAGCACTGCGCGACCGTCTGACCGCGGGTCATGAGCTTGAGACCGATGTCTACGCAGCCGTCGTAATCGATATTATAGCAGGTCTCGACGATGAAACGCTCGGACTGCTTTGCACCGCAGATGATGATATTTTCATCCGAGCGGCTCTGGATAAAGCTCTCGGATTCGTTGTCGGGATAATTCATGTCCCATACGGCAGGCTCGCCCTCCTCGAGTGCGACTATGCGCATCGGAGCGGCTAAAAGCTCGACACCCTGCGATTTTATCGAGGTGATCATGCCGTCCGCTCCTATCGTGTAGTCGCGGTCGATAACGTGTACGGTATGCTCGAGATTATTTGTCTCGGCTCTTAAGGGGATAAACGGATGAGGTATCTTCATTTTTATTACCACAGCCCTTTGCGAAGGAGCATCTCAAAGGGCATCCTTTCTGCTCGATATCGAGCTTGGATTTTTTTGATAAGGTGTGATCGGATTTTCACGAAACGCTCTCGGATATTATCCTCGAGCTTAGAGAAGGATGTACTTGCGAAATGTCAGTGCATTCTGAAGTCGAGTGATTTTGGCAGAGGATATGTTTCGTCTGCCGCTCTTATAAGCTCGAGGTTGCTCGGATCGTATTTTTTGCCGAGGTCACGCGCATATATGCGACGATAAAGCTCGAACCAGTAGTGCGAGACCGAAAGCTCGCCCTCCTTTACATCGGGCATTTCGAAGTCGGCGTTGAGTATCTCGGCAGCTTCGTCGAGCCTTTCGAGATTGATGAGCGCGACCGCCTTAAATAGGCGGAGTCTTCCGAGGCTTCTGAGCTCGGGCGAGAGACGGTCGAATATTTCGAGCCAAAGCGCGTCCTTTCCGTATGCGGTGAGTATCGCCGCGGTCTCCTTTTCGAGCGAAGCGCAGCTCGGCTTCAATTTTTCAGCCTCGAGTATGAGCTCGACCGCCCTTTCGCTGTCGTTATATTCGCTCTTGAAGAGCATTGCGAGATTTCGCTTTGCCCACGGATTGGCGGTAAGCGAGTCCGAGGCTTCAAAGGCGGCTCTCACCTCATCGAGACTGCATTCGCCGTTTGCGTAAAGCGCGTATCGAATTACTCCGATGTGGAGCTGACTGAACCAGGTCTTGTTCGGCAGTGCCTCCAGCCTTTCGAGCCAGAAGCGACCGGTGACATAGCTGCCGGGTTCTTCGGTCGGAGCGGGGCAGGGGAAGCTGCCGTTTTCAAGCAGCTCACGCCATTTTTTGATCTCGGGATCGTTCGAGGGCAGGAATTTGAGGTTCGAGCTGAGCTTTTCTTTTCGGACAAGCTCCTCAAGGCTTCCCCAACCCGAGCCTTCGCCGATGATCTTAGACTCGGTGACCGAAGCGTCGGACGGGAAGCGTAAGCTTCTCGGGTCTCCGAGCTTGCTATTTATAGCCATTTGTACGGCATCGATTGCTTTGTCATAGTCTCCGTGCATGACGCTCGGATCGCCCTCGAGCAGAGTATACGCCTCGGTCCATTCCCAGACATCGCGTGCCTTCATCGGGATATGCTCGAGCTGGGTGTGCGCGAGTCCCGCTTGGATCTCGATATACGCCGAACCCTCCTCGGACAGCCATTCGTTCCAGTGCCGTCCGCCCTGAGCCATTCCCCAGACAAAGAGCTTGCGTCCGAAGAGACGGTTGGTAGAGCATTGGAGCAGACCGCAGCCGTCCTTTTCCACGGCGGCGATCCATTTGCTCGAGGTCTCGGGGATTTCGTAGAAGAAATCGCGCGAGGAGGGGATATTGCTCGGATAGCTGACATCGATACCGCCTTCGTTCGGTATGGTTGCCTTGTCGAGGATATAGTGATCGGCGTTGTAAAAGCTTAGGAAGGACTCATGTGCGGGGACGAGTATGCGGGTCTCGCGCGTCTCGGGAACTGCGATATTTGACCACCAGTACATATTTTTTGCTTCATCGCTTCGGTTTTCTATGCGGCATCTGAGAAACAGTACGGGGGAATCTTCGTTCACCCACGCGCTTATCGAATAGACGACTCCGCGTATGCGCTCGTATTCGTAAAGGCGAAGTATCTCACCGTCCGGGGTTTTATCCACAGCGGTGTGGAGAGTCGAGCAGGTGAGCGGGTTGTGTCCCTTTATTCCGACATTGAATTCGACTCCGCCGCTGAACCATGCGTTCCGCAGTCCGAGGTTTCCGGGCTGGAAGACCGGATTCACATATAAAAGCTCGCGCCGCTTGTCCTTGTCATAGAGTGACCAAAGCCGACCGCCGAGCTCGGGGAGAAATACCGCGCGGATGTGATCGTTTTCGACTATTGCCGCTTCAAAATCGCGCGGCTTTTTTT
>CAYRKS010000018.1:0-1571 GCA_964424855.1 uncultured Lachnospiraceae bacterium | reverse complement strand
GTCCTGAAGACGGTAGGGGAGCAGAGTTGGGATCATGCCCTTTCCGAGATAGAGCTTGTCCGATTCTTTTATTTTATCGGTCATTTCGAAGCCGGCGTGTATGTAGCTTACATTTTTTATATCGGGCATCGGATTTTGCGCTCCGAGCTCGGCTGCCGGAAAGGTCAGCTTTTCAAATTTTACCATGTGTGGTCATCCTTTCTGTTTCTGTTCATCCTTGAGCCTGCCTTGAATGAAATCATGTCATTTCGAGGCTTTGCGGCTTCAAAGCTCGCCGATCGCTCTTCGTATCGCGTTTTCAAGCTCGCTTCGGCTCTCAAAGCCGGATTCGCGCAGAAGATTTGCCAATCGATAGCGCACGGCGCGATCCGAGAAAAACAGCCGCTTGGCTATCGAGTCGCAGCTCTCGCCGCGGCTTATTCCAAACAATATCTCGCGGTCGAAGGCATCGTGAGATTGAAGCAGATTTTCGATACGGATTATATTTTGCACCGCCTCGCCGTCAAAATAGGACTGAGACGGCGGCTCGAGTGTCAGCTGCTTTTTTGTCTCGGGGCGATCCTCGATCAGCGGAGCCGAACCGCGTAGCTCGAGCTTGCAGGGGAGAGATATGTTTATGTGACAGCTCGTCTTTGCCTTCAAAAGCTCGTGGTACAGCCAGACCGAGGTCCTTCCCATCTCGTGGTAATCAAACATTACGCTGGTCAGACCGAGCTTCAGACTCGAGCCGACATATGAATTTCCCATTCCTATTATATAAAGGTCATCGGGAAGCGTGTGTCCGAGGGCGGTAAGCCGCTGTATCAGACGTATCGCTACCGTATCATTCGAGCAGATCACAGCGTCGCAGCTCGACTTGTCAAATCGAGCTGCAAATCCGGAAACACAGCTGTCAAGGCTGTCAGGAGACCAGATTATTCGTTCACTGTTCTCGGAGTCTATCGCCTTTAGAAATGAATCTGCCTTTACACGGTCGGAGATCGAGTTCGGATTTGCTCCGAGCAGGACGATATTCGACCGTCCCGCATCCGAGAGAAGCCTTACGCAGTGGTCGAGCATCTCCTCGAGCTCGAAGGATACTCCGCTGCACCTCAGCTCATTCAGCGGGAGCATACAGGCGTTGACTATTACAGGATGTGCGCCGAGACGAAGCAGCTCTCCCGCACAATCCTTTATCCAATCGACATTGTTTCCGACGACGAGAATATTTTGACCGCAAAGCTCACGCTCGGGTGAGAGGATATCGAGCGTGCATAGCGTATCGTGACGCTCTGCCGCCGCCTCGCATATGCCGCTGTAGAGCAGATTGACCCAGAAGGAGCTGCTTGCTTCGGGCTGCATGATCATATATATAAGTTCCTGCTTCATTTTACAAGTCTCCCTTCCCGCTCGGTAAGAGCTTTTTTGGATTTTAGCGAACCGGATTGAAATTTTGCCTGTCGTGACCGATAGCTATCGACTGAAGGTGCTTTTATCGAGCATTCCGATCGGCTGTTCATAATAATTATACCACTGATAATCTCTAGGCGCATTGAAAAGAATCGCGATTTTTTCGCGATCAATTTCCGTTT
>CAYRKS010000017.1:8707-17084 GCA_964424855.1 uncultured Lachnospiraceae bacterium | reverse complement strand
TTGTATGTGTTCTCCCTCCCACGTCATGAGGGAATAAACCTCATTAGTCGGCGAGCTTAATGTCCTTCGCGTCAAGCTCGAAGGGCGTGTCTCTGCCAAACATATTCGCGACGACCGTGACCTTCTTCAGATCCTCGGAGATCTCTCTCAGAACGCCTGTAGTTCCCTTCAGTGCGCCTTCCTTTATCTCTACCGTGTCGCCGACCTTATAGCTTACGACTTCCTTGACTGCGGAAACCTCAATTCCCATTGCGGCAGCCTCCGCGTCGGAAAGAGCCGTCGGCTTTGAGCCGGGTCCTACAAAGCCTGTAACGCCGCTGATATTTCTGACAACGTGCCATGTTTCGTCAGTCATTATCATTTTTACAAGCACATAGCTCGGATAGATCTTTTCCTCTATCTCTTTTCCCGTCTCGTCGGTGTAGGTCTCCACGGGGACTCTTATGTCCACGATCATGTCGTGAAGCCCGCGGTTCTCTACGATTTTTTCAAGATTTGTCTTGACTTTGTTCTCGTAACCGGAATAGGTATGCGCTACATACCAGCGTTTTTCACCGGTTGCGTCGTACAGATCGTTGCTGTTCATTTTCCAAAAACTCCGTTATCAGAGGAGATTACCAAGTGCGGTAATGCCCGAGTTGAAAACGAGGTCGAGAACTCCGATGCAGACGCTCGTTATAACGACCGAAACAACTACAAGAACAAAATTGTTGAGAGTCTGCTCCTTGGTCGCCCAAACGACCTTTTTGAGCTCGCTCTTGTATTCGCGGAAAAACTTTCCGATACGCGATCCGAGCGAAGGCTTCTTCTTTTCAGCCTTCTCAGCCGATTTCTTTTCGGACTTTGCCACAGCTTCCTCGGTCTTTTCGATCTTTTCGATGTCAGCCATTTCTGATCCTCCGCTATTACTTCGTTTCCTTGTGGAGCGTATGCTTGCGGCAGAATTTGCAGTACTTGTTCATTTCAAGTCTGTCGGGGTCATTTTTCTTGTTCTTGGTCGTGTCGTAGTTTCTCTGCTTGCACTCGCTGCACGCCAGTGTGATCTTAACTCTCATTTCGGCACCTCCCGATTGAATTATGCGGGGAGAACCCCACATTTCTGTTTATGCCTGTCCGGGACTGACATGGCGACCCGGCAGTACACGTACCTCCCTCGGCAAAAGCGGTCTTGCTCGGCACCCTCTGCGGCAGAAAAGTGCAAAAAAAGAACCCCTCTAACAGAGGTAATAATATTGTACCACGAAAAAAGCCTTTTGTCAAGGGCTTTTCCAAACTTTTTTCAAAGTTTTCATACTTTTTCTCGCCGCCTTCCGAAATGCGGCTCGGATCGATTTTTTGTACCCTGCCGCGGCTCTACGACCTCATGAAACGGCTTCGCACTTGTCATCCCTCTCACCTCTTAAAAAAGCTTCGCCGACCGTGCCGCATCCGGGCGGGAAACGGTCGGCAGATTTTTTCAAAATGTGCGGTAAGCCTTATCCGCGCTCTCGAGCCGCAAAATACGTTCCGACATGGTAGCCGTCGCTTATCTTGTAAAGTATGTCGGGCGACTTTCCGTTTACTATCAGCATCGGTATCCCCTCGTCCGTTACTATCTGCGCCGCTCTGAGCTTCGTGATCATTCCGCCCGTTCCGCGGTCGGTGCCCGCTCCCCCGGCATACGAGAGTATCGTGTCATCTATCCGATCAACCCGAGTGATCAGCCGCGCCTCGGGATTCGAACGAGGATCACTGTCGTAAAGCCCTTCGATATCCGACATATTTATAAGTATGTCCGCATCGCAGACCAGCGCAACATACGCCGAAAGCGTGTCGTTTCCGCCGAACTTGAGCTCGTCGCAGGAAACCGAGTCGTTCTCGTTCACGATCGGGATAACTCCCAGCTTCAAAAGCTCCGAAAATGTGCTCTCGACCGCCCTTCTGCGCGTCTCGTCGTCGATAACGTCCTTCGTCATGAGTATCTGTGCCACCGTGTGTCCGTATGCCCCGAAAAGACGCTCGTATACCTGCATGAGCTCCGCCTGACCGATCGCCGCAAGTGCCTGCTTTTCCTCGGTCGTCTCGGGTCTGCGCCCGAGCTGTACCTTGGCTATGCCCGCCGCCACCGCGCCCGAGCTCACCAGTACCACCTCATGTCCCTCGTTCTTGAAGTCGGAAAGCGTCCGAACCAGTGTCTCCATGCGGCGCAGATTCAGATTTCCGCTCGAATGCGTGAGCGTGTTCGAGCCGATCTTTACAACGATGCGTGCGTCCTTTTTAAGTATTCCCATAATGATCCTCTCCGTTTTTTTCGCTTGCTTGTGCCATCACCCGTTTCGTTGCGGGCAATAAGTTATTTTTTTGTTAATATTTCGTCTAAACTGTTTGCAAGCCCTCGATTTTGAGGTATAATAATATGATACCGTCCGCCAAAATGCGGAAAAAATACCTATAGATAATATTATACCCTCTGTGCGACAAAAAATCAATAGAAATTTGAAAAAAACAGAAAAATCATGAAAAAAAATCTCCCCGAGCTTCTCGCGCCCGCCGGCTCGCCCGAAGCACTGAACGCGGCTGTAGCCGCCGGAGCCGATGCCGTATATTTCGGTGCCGCCTCCTTTAACGCCCGCATGAACGCTAAAAACTTCTCCGGCGATACCCTGAAAAGAGCCATCGAGCTTTGTAAGGACTCCGGAGTCAAGACCAACATCACCGTAAATACCCTCGTCCATACCCGCGAAATGTCGGAGCTGCTGAAAACCGTCGAGGAGCTTTATCGTCTCGGTGCCGATGCGCTGATAATAGCCGACCTCGGTGCCGCTTCGCTCGTTCGCAAATATTTTCCCGACCTTGAGCTCCACGCAAGCACTCAGGCAGCGGGACATAATCACCTCGCCGCAGTCGAGCTGCAAAGGCTCGGCTTTGCGCGTATGGTCGCCGCACGCGAGCTTTCAATGACCGACATCCGTACTCTGTGCGCCACCTCGCCGATCGAGACCGAGATATTCGTCCACGGCGCGATCTGCGTCTCGCAGTCGGGTCAGTGCCTCGCAAGCTCGATGATCGGAAAACGAAGCGGAAATCGCGGCGAATGCGCTCAGCCCTGCCGACTTTCCTATAAAAACGAGTCGGGCAGAGAGTCGAGCGCACTCAGTCTAAAGGATATGTGCCTCGCCGAGCATATCCCCGAAATACTCGACCTCGGAGTCGCCTCGCTGAAGATCGAGGGTCGCATGAAGGCACCCGATTACGTCTACGGTGTCACCTCGATATATCGCCGCCTCATCGACGAAGCCCGTCCCGCAGATAAGACCGAGCTCGACGAGCTTCGCGGTCTCTTCTCGAGAAGCGGCTTCACCGACGGCTATTTCACAAATAATATCGGCAAAAAAATGCTCGGTGTCCGAACCGATTCGGATAAGAGCGCGACAAAAAGCCTGCGCGCCGTTCCAAAGCCGCCGATCGACTATAAACGCCTCATCTCCCTTCGAATCGAACAAAATCGAAAGGACGCGCTCCTCCCTATCGAAATGCTTGCAAAGATCAAGGAGTCCTCGCCCATATCGCTGACCCTTAAATGCGGCTCGCATTCGGCAACCGCTCTCGGTCAGCTTCCCGAAAAGGCGAATAACCGCCCGCTCACTGCCGAGGCTGTCTCCGAAAAGCTTACAAAGCTCGGCGCGACCCGCTTCTTCCCGGATAAGGTAGACATCGATCTCGATCAGGGTCTGATGCTCCCCCTCTCCGCATTGAATCAGCTCAGACGCGATGCGGTCGAGGCTCTCGAAAAGCAGCTCGAGGAGCCGAGTCCCGAGCGTAAAACGATCGTCCTTCCCACCTCGATCCCCACTCCCCCGAGACCGAATTTCAAACAGCTCAATACCGCGCGTATCGAATTTCCCGACCGCACCGAGCTTCCGAGCGATCACCCCTTCGATATAGTCTTCGTCCCGCTCGAAAAATATACGCCCGACATGAAGGGCATAAACGGAATAATAGTTCCGCCGGTCGTCTTCGACTCCGAGCTGCCCGAGCTTCAAAAAATGCTCGAAAGCGCAAAGTCAGCAGGTATTGATCATGCCCTCGTCTCGAATATCGGACATATCGCCCCCGTAAAGGCAGTCGGTATGCACCTCCACGGCGATTTCAGACTCAATATCTTCAATAAATGGTCGGCTGATATACTGCTCTCACTCGGCTTCGAGGATCTTATCGCCTCGCCCGAGCTTACTATCCCCCGGCTTCGTGACCTCTCACTCCCGATCATAGCATACGGAAGGATACCGCTCATGACCCTGCAAAAATGCTGCATACGCGATCTCTATTCCTGTAAGCTCTGTGAGGAGCGCGGCTTCCTCCCGCTGATCGACCGAATGAACGCCGTATTCCCGCTCACCCGAGCCTGGCAGCATCGAAATATCCTTTATAACAGCGTCCCCGTCTATATGGCAGATCGCCAAGGCGACCTCCCACCGCTCGGACAGCACTTCATCTTCACCGATGAAAGGATCGAAAATGTCCTTTCAGCCTATAAAAACAATATCCCACCGCAGACTCAAGTCAGGAGAATATCGAAATGATAAACGTAAAAATCAAAAAGCTCCGCGAAAACGTCACCCTGCCCGCCTATGCAACAAGCGGCTCTGCCGCAGTTGACCTTCGCTATGCCGGAGCCGAGGCGATAACCATCGCACCCGGTGAGCGAAAGCTTGTCCCCACCGGTATAGCCATCGCACCCGAGACCTCGGATGTCGTCGCACTTCTCTTCGCCCGCAGCGGACTCGCCTCAAAGCGCGGTCTCGCACTCGCAAACGGTGTCGGCGTAATAGACAGTGACTATCGCGGCGAGATAGGCGCGTCAATGATAAACCACGGCTCTGAGCCGGTCGTCATCGAGCCGGGCGAAAGAATCGCACAGCTCATGTTCGTACCCGTACTTACCGCCGCCTTCATCGAAGCCGATGCTCTCGATGACACCGAGCGCGGCGCGGGCGGCTTCGGCTCGACCGGTGTGAAATAATGGCACACAGCAAGACCTATAACCTCTTTCTCGTCCTCGTCGGGATCGTCCTCGGAAGCTTCGTCGCATATATCTGTAAGGATATCGCCTTCCTTTCCTGGCTCTCCTTCGGGATAACCTTCGGTCTCGAGGCTCCGCTCTGCCTTAACCTCGGGATAATGTCCCTCACCTTCGGCATAAGCATCGACCTCACCCTCTCGACCGTCATCTTCATTATACTCTCGCTCCTCATCGGACGCGCAATGGCAAGATGACCCTATCGCAAGCAAAAAACAACGAAAGTGAGCTTCAAAGCATAACCATGAAAAAAATCATCCTCGCATCAGCCTCGCCCCGCCGCCGTGAGCTTGTCGCACGCCTCGGTATAAATTTCGAAATAATCACCGCCGACTGCGACGAAAGCACCGATGCGCTCTCCCCCGCCGATACCGTCAGTGAGCTCTCGAAAAGAAAGGCGGAAGCCGTTCAAAAAACTCTCGACTTCCCTGCGATAGTCATCGGTGCGGATACCATCGTCGCCGACCGCGGACGTATCCTCGGAAAGCCGAAGGATGCCGCGGACGCGGTCGAGGCTCTTCTTTCGCTCTCGGGACGCACACACTCGGTCTTTACCGGGATCACCCTGACCGACGGCGAAAAAACTCTCACCGATGTCTGTGAGACCAAGATAACCTTCACCGATATCTCGCGCGACGAGGCGGAAGCCTATGTCGCGACAGGTGAACCGCTCGATAAGGCAGGCTCCTACGGCATACAGGGACTCGGCGGTGCCTTTGTCGAAAGAATCGACGGCGATTATTACAGCACCGTCGGCATCTCGATCTGCCGCCTTAAAAAGCTCCTTAAGGAGTTCGAAGACTGAAAGCTCTGCGAAAGTGAGGTAACAAGTGGAATTCGATTTCAATACACCGATCAAATATCTCGATAAGGTCGGCGAACGCCGTGCCGCGGCTCTCGAAAAGCTCGGGATCTCGACCGTCGGTCAGCTCGTCTGCCACTATCCGCGCGGCTATCAGTTCCGAGGAAACGTAAAGCCCCTCGCCTCCGCCGAGTCGGGTGAGACCGCCGCCTTCGTCTTGACGGTCGCCTGCGAGCCCTCCCTTTCGACCGTAAGACGCGGAATGACCCTCATAAAGCTAAAAGCCTTCGACAGCTCCGCCGCCTGCGAGATAACCTTCTTCAATCAGCCCTATATGAAGCCCTTCCTAAAGACCGGAAACGAATACCGCTTCTTCGGTAAGCTCACAAACGAGCGCGGAAGGCTCTCACTCACCTCCCCGATAGTCGAAAGGATATCCTCCGAGCCGCTTCCGAGCCTTGTCGCGGTATATCCCCTAACAGCCGGTATATCGCAGAATTTGATGTCGAGCCTCATCCGCTCGGCTCTCTCCTCACTTCTCTTCGCTCTCAAATCCCGCCCCGACGCACTCCCCGAAAATATCCCCGAGGATATCCGCCGTGAAAACAACCTCTGCTCAAGAGCTTGGGCTCTTAAAAACATCCACTTTCCGCCCGATTTCGAGGCTCTTGAGATCGCTAAACGACGGCTAATCTTCGAGGAGCTCTATACCTTCGCGCTCGGCGCGTCAAGCTCCAAAAGCGATGAGACCCGTAAGGCTCCGAAAATGCCCGACGGCGATGTCTCGCCTCTCACCGAGCAGCTCCCCTTCGAGCTGACCGGCGCACAAAAGCGCGCAATCGCCGCAATAACCGCCGACCTTGCAAACGATAAGCCGATGAATCGGCTCGTCTGCGGAGATGTCGGAAGCGGAAAGACCGCCGTTGCCGCCGCCGCCGCATATGCCGCAGTCAAAAATAAGCACCAGTGCGCGATAATGGCTCCGACCGAGCTTCTCGCAGTGCAGCATTTTAACGACCTCGAGCCGCTTTTCGAGTGTCTCGGCATAACCGCAAGGCTGCTCATAGGCTCGACCAAGGCTAAGGAACGCCGTGAAATACTCGCCTCCCTCGCCGATTTCTCGACCGATATCGTCATCGGTACTCATGCGCTGATATCCGAGGACGTGCGCTTCGCCTCACTCGGACTTACGATCTGCGATGAACAGCACCGCTTCGGCGTAGGTCAGCGCGAGGCTCTGATAAATAAGGGCAGTACAGCCGAAACGACCGTTCACCGACTCACAATGTCCGCAACACCGATACCCCGAACTCTCGCGCTCTTCCTCTACGGCGACCTCGATATGTCGATCCTCGATGAGCTTCCGCCCGGAAGACAGCGCGTCAAGACCTTCGTTGTAAATGAGGGCTACCGCGAACGCCTCGATAATTTCATTCGAAGGCAGCATGACGAGGGACATCAGACCTATGTCGTCTGCCCGACCGTCGAGGAGGTCGAGGACGGTGAGGTATCGCAGGAGGATATCCGACTGCTCGATTTCGAGGAGCTGGCAAAATCTCCGCCGAAGGCGGCGACCGCATGGGTCAAACGCCTTGAAGCCGCCCTTCCCGACCTCTCCTTCGGCTGTGTACACGGAAAAATGAAGTCGGCGGAAAAGGACGCAGTGATGGCGGACTTCGCCGCAGGAAGACTCGACGTGCTCGTCTCGACCACGGTGATCGAGGTCGGAGTCAATGTCCCGAATGCCACTCTTATGATAATCGAAAACGCCGAACGCTTCGGTCTCTCACAGCTCCATCAGCTGCGCGGACGTGTCGGACGCGGAAAAGCCGCCTCCAACTGCGTACTGGTCTCGGATTCGCCTCCCGGCTCAAAGGCAGCCAAGCGTCTCGAGGTCATGAAAAACACCTATGACGGCTTTAAGATCGCCGAATTCGATCTCGGCGAACGCGGTCCGGGCGATTTTATCCCCTCGGGAAACGAGGATATCCGCCAGCACGGTGCTCTCCGCTTCCGTCTCGCAAGCCTTTGCGAGGATATGGAGCTGCTCGAAGCGGCTATCCGCGCCGCAAAGGCAAATATCGAAGATCTTCCCGGGATAAAGCCTCCGTCCGAGACTATTCTATATTCCGACTGACTCGGCATGGACAGTAAACGAAAGGAATCTCTATGAATCAGCCCCTCCCCGATCGGATCCGCCCCCGCGACTTCGATGAAATGGTCGGACAGGAATCGCTCGTCGGCAAAAACGGTGTCCTGCGCCGCATGGTCGAAGCAAGGCGTATCACGAATATGATCTTCTTCGGTCCTCCCGGTACCGGAAAGACCACCGCCGCAAATATCATCGCCGAACGCTCGGGCATGACCCTGCGCCGCTTAAACGCCACGACCGCCTCGCTCGCCGATGTCCGTGAGGTCATCGAGGAGACCTCGACCCTCATCGGAAGCGCGGGCATACTGCTCAGCGCGAACTGATAGGCCCAGAACGCGGCGTCGAGCCTGTCGGGCGGAATGAC
>CAYRKS010000017.1:0-8697 GCA_964424855.1 uncultured Lachnospiraceae bacterium | reverse complement strand
CGGCTCTATCTCGATGAGATACAGTAGTTCAACACAAAGCAACCGCAGTCTCTGCTCGAATATATCGAGGACGGACGCATAACTTTGATCGCCTCGACCACCGAAAATCCATATTTCTATGTCTATAACGCGATAATCTCACGCTCCGCCGTATTCGAATTTCGCCCGGTTGCCGCAAAGGAGGTCGCAGTAGCTCTGAACCGTGCCCTCGAAAAGCTGAACTTCTCGGAAAGCTCCGAGGTTAAGCTCGCACCCGATGCACTCGAATACCTTTCCTCCTGCGGTGGCGGCGATGTCCGCCGAAGCCTCGGACTCCTCGAAAATTCCTTTTACCTCGCGCAAAGCTCGCCCGAGCAGCTGATCACAAAGGAGCTGCTCGACAGCCTTACTCCAAAGGTTCTCGGAAGCTTCGACCGCTCCGGAGATGTCCATTACGACCTTCTCTCCTGCCTGCAAAAGTCGATCCGCGGCTCTGATCCCGATGCCGCCGTCTTCTACCTCGCAAAAATACTCGAGGGCGGCGATATCATCTCGGCGTGCCGAAGACTTCAGGTCATAGCCAGCGAGGATATCGGACTTGCATACCCGATGGCGGCGGTCATAGTAAAGGCGTGCGTTGACAGCGCGCGTGAACTCGGAATGCCCGAGGCGCGGATACCTCTCGCAAACGCCGCCGTGCTTCTCGCGACCGCCCCGAAATCAAACTCCGCATATTCGGCTTATAACCGCGCCGCCGAGGATATCGCCGCGGGAAAGGGACAGATCGTTCCACCGCAGCTGCGAAGCCCGAATTTTCCCGGCTATAAATATCCGCACGAATACCCGAATCACTGGGTAGCACAGGACTATCTCCCACCCGAGCTCAAAAATGCCAAATACTACGAGTACGGTATGAATAAAACCGAGCAGGCAGCAAAGGCTTACTGGGATAAGATCAAATCCGAATAAGCTCTGAAGGCTATACATATTTTTAATCAACAGCGCACTGTCATTTTCAAAATATTCTCTCGAAAGGACTCAAAATGAAGCTCGTACAGATCGGAAATGCCGGACATTCAGGCTATACCTACGCCGGCATCCGTAATCATAATATAAACTTTTCGGCTGTCGCTCCGGGAAATGCCGGAGTCGAGGCAGAAGGCATGGAAAGTACCTTCAAAAATCTCAAAGCCGCTGATTTTCCCATAAAGCTCTATACCGATTGGCGCGAAATGCTCGAAACCGAAAAGCCCGACATCGCCGTTGTCGATCCCTGGTATAACGACCACGGTCAGATCGTAAAATTCGCCCTTGAGCGCGGAATAAATGTCTTCTGCGATAAGCCGATAGCCACCGATTTCAAGACCCTCGAGGAGATCGAAAAATGCGATAAGGCGATCCTCGGAGCAATGTTCGATGCTCGTACCCATCCCGCCTTCAAGGCGGCAAAAAGAGCGATCGATGAGGGACGGATCGGCAAAATCCGCACGATGGATTCGCGAAAATCCTATAAGCTCGGCATCCGCCCGAAATTCTACTCCTCCCGCTCCTCCTACTGCGGAATAATCCCGTGGGTCGGCATCCACGCGATCGACTGGATGAAATGGCTCTCGGGCGAAAAATACACCGAGCTCGTCGGAGCCTCGATCTCGCGCCTCGACAATGGAAATAACGGCGATATGGACATAATCTCAGCCGCGCAGTTTTTGATGACGAACGATGTGATAGCCACCGTTACCGCCGATATGTACCGCCCGGCAGGCGCGGCGACCCACGGCGACGACCGCGTTCGAGTCGTCGGAACGAAGGGAATAGTCGAAGTGACCGATGGAAAAGCAATCCTCATAACCGAAAGCGAGCCCGCCGTTGTCCTGCCAAATGAACCCGTCGGAGATATTTTCGAGGATTTTTTGGATGTTCTCAGCGGAAAATCGAATCACCTCACAAAGACCTCTTGCATCGAATCGACCTATTGGGCACTCAAGGCAGACGAAGCCGCGCTCAAACGCTTCGAAAAGTGAAACGTCTTCAAATCATTCTGAAAGGATAACACGCTATGAATCAAAATTTCCGCGTTCTGGCGATAGGCGATGTGGTCGGTGCAGAGGCGGTGAAATACCTCTCATCCAAGCTCTGGAGCTTCCGAAAGGAAAACAATATCAGCATGGTCGTCTGTAACGCAGAAAACGCCGCAGTCGGAAACGGTCTTGACCCGCAGTCGGCAGATAAGCTGCTCACCTCGGGCTGTGATATCCTCACCGGAGGAAATCACATTTTCAAGAAAAAAGAGATCAGAGCCTACCTCGATAACAGCCTGACCGTGATCCGCCCGGCAAATTATCCCGCAGGCGCGCCCGGCTCGGGCTATACGACCATCGATATCGACGGCTATAAGGTTCTCGTTATAAATCTCCTCGGTCAGGTCTTCATGGAGCCGCTCGATTGCCCATTCCAAACGCTCGAGCGCATACTTTCACGTGAGGAAGGTCGCTATGATTTCTCGATCCTCGATATACACGCTGAGACCACCAGTGAAAAGCTCGCAATAGCGCGTTGCTTCGACGGAAAGCTCGACTGCATTTTCGGAACACATACTCACGTTCAGACCGCCGATGAGCAGATTCTTCCGCAAAAAACCGGCTATATCACCGACCTCGGAATGACCGGTCCGACCGACAGTATACTCGGAGTCCGCTCGGATATCATAATCGAAAAGCTTCGTGCAAAGCTTCCGGTAAAATTCGAGCTTGCTGTCGGAAATATAGCAGCTCACGGTGTAATATTCGACCTTGATAGGAGCGGCGGCTGTAAAAATGTCACTCGAGTTCAATTTTGAAATCAAAACTGAACCGCACGTTATCAATTTATCTGTATATGACCATCAAAGGGGGATCCCAATAATTGAAAACCTATCCGATCGGCAGAGACCTTAAGCTGCTTTCAAGTCGTTTTGAAGCCGAAGCCAACCGCTGCCTTCTCCCGCTCGATATAACCGCCGCACAGGCTCAACTCCTCATCTTTCTCGATAATTCTACCGACACTATGATGCCGCAGAAAAAGCTCGAGGCGGCATTCGGTGCTTCTCAGGCGAGTGTCGCCGGCATCGTTTCGCGTCTCGAGCTGAAGGGTCTCGTCACTTGTAAGCGTGACGGCGCGGATCGTCGTGTGCAGCTCGTCGCGATAACCGAAAAGGGAAGTGACTGCTGTGAAAAAGCCTTTGCCGCGCTCAAAGCCACTGAAAATTTACTCCTTTCGCCGCTCAACGACTCCGAGCGCAAAGCTTTCTCGTCGATCCTCGCCAAGCTCGGCTTTTGAGATCGACAGCATATATTTGTTTTAATTTTTGTTCGCCGCCAAGTGCGCACAAAGCTCCGATATCGGGCATTCGCCGCATTTCGGAGAGCGCGCCGTGCAGACCTCGCGCCCAAAGCTGACGATCCTATGACAGAAATCCGCCGATTTTTCGGGTTCGATCATCGGTATTAACGCCTTTTCGACCTTAACCGGATCCTTCAGCTCCTCGGGATAAAAGCCGAGTCGTCCGCATATCCTTATGCAGTGTGTGTCCGCAACTATCGCCGGACGCTTGTAAATGTCTCCGAGCAGTAAATTCGCGATCTTTCGCCCGACTCCCGGCAGCTTCAAAAGCTCGTCCATCGAGTCGGGTATCACTCCGCCGTAAGCATCTATCAGTATACGGCAGGAATCCTTGATATTTTTCGCCTTCGTTTTGTAAAGTCCGCAGGGTCTTACAAGCTCCTCCAGCTCAAAAAGCTCGCATTCCGCAACACTTTCAAGCGTTGGGAGCCGTTCAAACAGCTCTTTGCACACAATATTCACCCGTGCATCGGTGCATTGAGCCGAAAGTCGTCCCATTATCAGCAGCTTCCAGCCCTCACCGCCCGATTCAAGCGCACACTGTGCCTCGGGATATAGCTCTTCAAGTGCCGCCGTTATTCGCGCGGCTTTTTCTTTGTCCATCATAAAAATCGACCTCTCGTATGATTAAATTTAATTTTTAATCATTATATCACACAAGCTCGATTTTGTCAAGACCGATCCGCTTGGCAGGGAGGCACATAGAATTTCATTTCAACAGCGTGTTTTTGTTTGTAAAAATCACTGTCAAAATCTCAAAAAAAGGGAGTCTCTTTGACCGGATTTATTCAGTCTTTATGCCTCCTTTCGGCGCATCGCAAATTCTCAACAGTACCGCTGTCATGTCATCGCTTCTCGAGTTGTTCAGCACCGCACCGTCCAAAATTTTCTCCGCCATCAGCTGAAGATCGTCGATCCACTCGTAGGTCAGCATATTCGCAAGCCATATCCCATCCTCGAGCGACTGTGCCACGCCATCACTCAGCATAACTATAACATCTCCGCTCTCGAGATCGAATTTTATCTGCTCCGCATCGAGTGTCTGCATTATTCCGATCGGCACCGTCTTCGATTGCAGACGATAAAGATTTCCGTTTCGAAGTACAAACGACGGTGCCGCGCCGCTCTTGACAAATGCCGCCTTTCCGCTCAAAAGATCAATCTCCACCAGATCTATCGTCGCCGAGCATTCGCCCGGACGGCTCCGAAGAAAGCCGTGCAGCATCTCAAGCGTTATCGCCTTTCCGTTTCCGCCCCCGAGGAGCTGCTCCGCAAATACTCCGCAAAGCTTCGAGGTCACCGCCGCCTCACGTCCGCTCCCCATTCCGTCCGAGATCATCGAGTAAAAATAGTCCTCCCGTGTCTCAAAGGTCAGGGCGGTGTCTCCGTTCGCACTCTCACTTTCGCGCACATTCGTCGCCTTCGCGCTCTCGACGCAGCAGCGTCTCGCAGTGGACATCGACACCTCGACCCTCTCGCCGTCGATCTTGAAGCTCGGACGTGTGAGCCTCGTTTTCGTTATGTTTTCGGCCATTCGGCAGAGCTCGTCCGCGCCCAATTTCAGCCCCGAAAGCCGCGCTCCGCTTATATATATCTGCTTTCTGCGCGCTCCCCAGCAGACCGCTCTCGCATTTGCCATGTCCATGTATTTGAGCGAACGGCAGAGCTTCGCCGTCAGCTCGGTGTCTATTTGATATTCGGTATCATTCTCGGATATAGAATCGGCAAGCAGCTTCGACAGAGCTTCGTAATCGATAGCAAACGCCTCGGTCTTGTCACTTTTTATAAGACCCTCGATAAGCTCCGCCGTCCCTCGGTCTATCTCCGAAATTATATGCTCCAGATTGTAGCAGCGATCCTTCAGCCAATTCGGGATCGTATCTCGATCGACCCGCCCCAAATTGGACAGCCCCGTCGTTATCTTCGCCCGCGCATCGAGCGTTGATGTGCATTCCCGCTCGAGACAGAGCGATGAGAGCGAGCAGCGACTGCAATGCTCGTCAAATACACCGTCGCATATCTGCTTGAGATCGATTATTCCCGGTCTTCTCAGACGATCCGACAGCGTGTATATGATCTCCGAAAGCCGCCCGAGCGCACCCGACAGGGAGTTCATTCTAAGCAGTGTGTCAGCCTGCTTTTTTTCGAGTATCATCGACTCGTTTTCATTAGATTTCGGCTCCGGAGATGTCAGCATCGGCACGCGCGGCAAAAGCCCATAGTGCGACAGCGGCATGAATATCGTCACCGCGCCGAGTGCGTCGGGAAGTATCGTGCGCAGCGCATCCAAGCCGATCCCGGAAAGCCCCGAGATCAGCGGTATCATCGTCGCCGCAAAGGCCGCGACCGAGCGCGAAAGCTTCCATAAACAGCCGACCGCAAGCCCGACAGCCGCAAATATCGCCGGATCGCCTCCGGCAGCCAGCCCCGCACAAAGCCCGACTGCACAGCCGCGAAGCGCACCCTCGCGCCCTCCGCGCGTTCCCGCCCACATCGCCGCCAAAAACGCCGCAATGAATGAAGGATCAAAGCCGACCACCCGATAGCCTCTGAGCGAATATATCAGCATCAGAGCAAATATCGCGCCGCCGATAAGCCACCCTTCGATCCGATCCTCCATCTTGCCCGAATACGCCGAGGAAAGCCCGAGCGTAAGAGCAGGGCAGAGAAGTGTTCCGACCAGTAACCCGAACAGATCGTAATAGAGAAAGCCGCCCTCTATCAGACGATACATACCGAAGCCGAACGCCGTCAGAGCGGATATCGCACAGCGAAGCAGTGCCGATTCCGAAAAGCTCGCGGTCGTTATAAGCCTTCCGAGCAAAAGCGCGATATTTTTTGACTCGCTCTCCTTTGCCTTCGCACCTTCGCCGATCCGCGCTATCGCCGCGCCGCACCTTAAAATAAATCCGAGTGTGTAAACAATAGCAAGCGATACCGCATACCCCTTGGAAAACAGCGACGAGACTATCAGCCCCAGATACGCTGCCCCCGCATTTTTCTCTATCGCCGTGAGAAACGCGATGCCGAGAGGATAACAGCCGAATATCCCCTCCGAGCAGCCGAGCAGCAGCGCGGCAAAAAATGCCGCCCCCGCTCTCGTCGCCGCCTTGATCTGCGTGCGTCTGTCCTTGCCGCAGAGCTCCTTTGATGTATTCATTGCTCTTTCGAATGCCATAGTGTTTTTTCCTTTCCGCGCTCTTAAGCTGTTATTAAGGCTCCTTCCACGCTCACTCGGAGCTATGCGCCTTGTGTGAATATTATACCATATCCCAAAAAATTCCGTTGTCGTTTCCTGTATGCACTTTCACCTCGGGAAATGACAAAAACGCTCCCGTGCTGCAAATATCCCTCGCTTCGGACCTCAAACGGTCGCATTTCACCCCTCTTTTGCCTTATTTCACGAAAACAATCTTAAAATTTTAATAAAAATACAGGAATTGCTATTGCTTTTTCACCCCCGAATGTGATATAATATTATAGTAACGCAAAATCCATAAAAAGCGTGCGCTCCCGTCTCTCTGGTGAAGACACGCCGAACCCCGCTTTTTTAAGAAAGGTATGGTCATAAACCATGTATAAAATAATCTGCAAAAAGCCCCTCAATCCCACTGTCACCATGATGGATATCGAGGCTCCGCTCGTCGCCGCAAAGGCTCAGCCCGGTCAGTTCATTATCCTCCGCGTCGATGAGGAGGGCGAGCGTATCCCCCTCACCATCGCCCCGCAGGCACCGTAAGGATCATCTTCCAGATCGTCGGCGCGACCACTCTTAAGCTCAATAATAAAAACGAGGGCGAATATATCCGGGACTTCGTCGGTCCCCTCGGTACCGCTACCGAGCTCGAGGGTCTCAAGAAGGTCTGCATCGTCGGAGGCGGTGTCGGCTGCGCGATAGCTCTCCCGATAGCTCAGGCTCTCCACGATATGGGCTGTGAGGTCACCTCGGTAATCGGCTTCAGAAATAAGGATCTCCTTATCCTCGAGGATGAGTTCAAAAACGCCTCCGAGCGTCTCTTCGTCATGACCGATGACGGCTCCTACGGCAGACAGGGAAATGTATGTCTCCCCCTGAACGAAATGTTCGCAAACGGCGAGACCTTCGATAAGGTCATCACCATCGGTCCCCTCATCATGATGAAATTCGTCGTCGAGGCGGTAAGACCCACCAATATCCCCTGCATTGTCTCCATGAACCCCATAATGATCGACGGAACCGGAATGTGCGGCGGCTGCCGCCTCGTCGTCGGCGGAAAAACAAAGTTCGCTTGCGTTGACGGTCCCGACTTCGACGGCTATGAGGTCGATTTCGACTCGGCTATGGAGCGCGGAACGATGTACCGCGACTTCGAACGCCACGCATACGAGGAGACCTGCAACCTCTTCAATAAGCAGTAAGGTCAGCACAATTTTTTCACTTCTTTAAGTCTTCAAGAAAGGAAGCTAAAGCACAATGCCTAATATGTCAAATACCAAAAACCCCATGCCCTCTCAGGCTCCCGAGGTGCGCGCTCATAACTTCAAGGAGGTAGCCCTCGGCTATACCGAGGAGACCGCCATCGACGAGGCTCTGCGCTGCCTTAACTGCAAGCATATGCCCTGCGTCACAGGCTGCCCCGTAAATATCCATATCCCCGAATTCATCGCAAAGGTTCGCGAGGGCGACTTTGATGGCGCATATCAGATAATCTCCAAGACCTCCAGCCTCCCCGCAGTCTGCGGAAGAGTATGTCCGCAGGAAACTCAGTGTGAGTCGAAGTGCGTACGCGGTATAAAGGGCGAGCCGGTCGGTATCGGACGACTCGAACGCTTCGTCGCCGATTGGCATAACGCTCACTCCGATGAGGCTCCCGCCTGCGAGGCTCCCAACGGTCATAAGGTCGCTGTCGTCGGCTCGGGTCCCTCCGGACTCACCTGTGCCGGTGACCTCGCCAAGAAGGGCTATAAGGTCACTGTATTCGAGGCTCTCCATACCGCCGGCGGCGTTCTCGTCTACGGCATCCCCGAATTCCGTCTCCCCAAGACCATCGTCGCAAAGGAGGTCGAAAGCCTCAAGAAAATGGGTGTCGATGTCGAAACCAATATCGTTATCGGTAAGACCCTCACCGTCGATGAACTCTTCGAGCGCGGCTATGAGGCGGTATTCATCGGCTCGGGCGCGGGTCTCCCCAACTTCATGAACATCCCCGGTGAAAGCCTTAAGGGCGTTTACTCCGCAAACGAGTTCCTTACCCGCTCCAACCTCATGAAGGCGTATAAGGACGATCCCGTTACCACCATCTCAAAGGGCGGTAAGGTCGCAGTTGTCGGCGGCGGTAACGTCGCTATGGATGCCGCAAG
>CAYRKS010000016.1:4220-17105 GCA_964424855.1 uncultured Lachnospiraceae bacterium | reverse complement strand
ACCGTATCGCGAAGCAGCGATATCGCAGCTACAGCGGCAAGTACTGCGGCGGCACAGAAAAGCGCGACTTTCTTGCGGTTTCCGACAAGCAATGTATTAGACGCTCCGCTCGGCAGATCGGGCGCGCGCATAACATCGATGACCGTATCCGACAATACCGCGTCGGCGATCTCGGGATATATCTCGAGCACCGAGCAAAGCTCTCTGTACGCAAGCTCCGGAGACGATGCGGTGACACTGACCGTGAAGATATTGGTATCGCTTATCGGCGAGGACTCGATCCTTCCCGAAAACGCCGAAAGTCCGAGATTTTCCGCCGCCCTTTTAGCCATTGAAGGCTGAACGAATACACTCGAAAATATCTCAGCCATCTCGGAGGATACCGAAACATTCGAATAGGAATAGGTCGCGGCGTGCTTGAGATTTGCAATCAGCGTCGCGGTGCTGGTGTACTCGGGACGATAAACACTGCGGCTGTAAATGCCGACCCCCATATAGCCTATGAGCGCGGCGAGGATGACCGTCCACAGATTTCTTAATATATCTCCGATAAGGCTGTACGGCTCAAAGGTGAGCGCGCTTTTTTCCTTCTGATCCATCTTCTGTTATCTGATCCTCCCTTTTCAGCGGACAACTACCGTAAATATCTCGTGAGCGGTGCGCTCCGCGATGTCGGTAACGTAATAATGCACCGAATATGTTCCCGCCGTATTCGTGTCAAGATCAGAGTCAATTCTGACTGCGGCAGTGAGATCAGTTCTTCTGATCGGATCGTCCTCGGGAGTATGCGCCGAGATGAGATTTGCATAAATATCGCATTCGCCGCCGAGATCAACGTATTCGAGATATTTTTCAAGCTCGATTATCGGAGCGGAAACGCTCTTCTTCTCTATGAATACCGGAAGCTCGAGCGAGGCGGTGTCTCCCATGCTGTTGGTAACACGCGCCGAGATGTAGAAAACCCCTTCGGTGTTGGTCTGATAGTCGGTCGAGGTGATTATCACGCGGTTTCCGATGTCTCCGTCGATCGAATCGAGCGCACCGAGCCTCGACGGAATATTCACGCTCTGCGAGGTTCCGAAGACGAGCGACTGCGAAAGCGTAAAGCGCGGCGGCGTGTAGTCATCGTAAACGACCTTGCGCGAGATCTTTGCAACATGATCGTCGCTGTCGCAGACGGCATAGGTGACGATCGAAACTCCGGGATCGACAAAATGAGACACCGATTCGACAATGATACGGTCGGTCAGGTCGCCGTCCTTTTCATCATATGCGCTCACGCCCGAGAGCAGAGCCGAATCGCCGTCCGAAAGCTCAACGTGGATGGTATCCGAATCGAGGCTGATGCTCGGCAGAGTAGCATCGGTCTTGGTAAAAAGCCGAGTCGCAATTCCGAGTATCACGGTCACTGCAAACAGCAGCAGTACCGAGAGCCGAAGTATTCTCATGATCTTATAACCATTCCTTTCCTGTCCTCACCGATAGCTCGGAAGGCACATCGGAGCGTTTATTCCTTGAAAGCACGCAGCTCTGCTTTTTTTCATTGCCGTGTTATTAAAGCGGTCAGACGCTCCGCCCCTTGTACCGCTTGATCGGGCGACCGTTTATTATCATGTACGGATTGTATTTAAGAAGCAGATCGGCATAAGCCGGCGACCATTCAGAGCTGATAAGCTCGTGGACATCGGCGAGATAGGGCGTTCTGACATACGGTCCGTGCGCATCGCTCGCGACCACATCGGCAAGCCCGCGATCTGTCAAGCGTCTCGCACAAAGCCGTGCGCTCTCGCCGAAGGCTCCCTTATAGCTTCCCTTGTTCAGCTGGAGCAGACAGCCCATTTCGCGAAGCTCGAGGGCATTTTCGATATTTCCGTTCACAAAGGCATATCGCTCGGGGTGAGCGACCACCGGGACAAAGCCGTGCGCGGTTATCCTGTCGAGCAGTCTGAAGGCGAGTCTCGACTCAATGTCAAAGGGAAATTCGACCAGAGCATAATCCGAGCCGTTCAGCGTCAAAAGCTCACCCGCGATAAGCATTTCGGCGGTCTTATCGTCGAGCATTATCTCCTGTCCGGGATAGACCGCTATACGTATTTTGTGCCTCGTAAGCACCTCCGAGAGCTTTGAAACGACAAAAGGCAACATTTTTTGATCATAGTCACTGCGGTGTGTAAAATGCGGAGTGCAAATAATACCGCTGCAACGTCCGCCGACAGCGATCTCTGCCATCCTTATCGTATCCGCAAGAATATCGGCACCATCATCGATCCCTGGAAGCAAGTGGCAGTGAATGTCAAACATTCGCGTTCTCCGCGGTACTCGAAAGCGATTTGTGCGTAAAGGTCGGAACGATAAGACTCAGCTTTTTTATCACCTCGGCGTCTGTGGAATCGGTTCGATTTATAAGCTCGCGCAGCTCCGAAAGCTCGGTCTCGAATTTTTTGTTGTCCATATCTATCGGATTTCCGATAAATATCTTCTTGTTCGGAGTGCGTCTGAGTCCCTCCTCGTTCATCAGCAGCTCCTCGTAGAGCTTTTCGCCCGGACGCAGACCTATGTACTTTATGTTGATATCGCGTCCAAGCTCAAGACCCGAAAGTCGGATCATATTTCTTGCAAGGTCGTCGATCTTTACCGGCTCGCCCATATCGAGGACGAATATTTCTCCGCCCTTCGCCATTGCCGATGCGGTCAAAACGAGCTGACTCGCCTCGGATATCGTCATAAAATAGCGTATCATGTTGGGATCGGTAACCGTAACATCGCGGCGTTCCTCGATCTGGCTCTTGAAAAGCGGTATTACCGAGCCGTTCGAGCCGAGGACATTTCCGAATCTGACCGCCGCAAAGCTCGTATTCGGTGAGCTTCGATCCATGCACTGGATTATCATCTCGCACACGCGCTTGGTCGCTCCCATCACATTCGTCGGATTGACCGCCTTGTCGGTCGAGATCAGTATGAATCGCTCGACTCCAGCGTCACGCGCGGCAAGGCAGGTGTTGAGCGTTCCGAAAATGTTGTTCTTCACCGCCTCGTCCGGAACGGTCTCCATAAGCGGAACGTGCTTGTGTGCCGCCGCGTGAATGACCAGCTCGGGGCGTATCTCGCGGAATATTCGCTCTATCTTCGGGCGGTCACAGACCGTGGCTATGCAGACTCTGAGATCGAGCTCGGGATACTTTGCGATAAGCTCCTGCTGTATCGAATAGGCGTTGTTTTCGTAAACATCGATTATCACAAGCTGCTTCGGCTTGTGTGCGGCAATACGTCTGCAGAGCTCGGAGCCGATCGAGCCTCCGCCTCCGGTTATCGCAACGACCTTCCCCGACAGGAAATCGAGCATACTGTCATCGGTAAGCGACACCGGGTCGCGTCCGAGAAGCTCCTCGGGATCGATGCTTCTGACCTTGGATATCAAATTGTCACGCCCGGCAAGCTCGGTGAGCCGCGGCAGAATCTTGACCTCACAGCCGGTTTTGAGACATTTATCTAGTATCTGCGACCTCTGCTCGTTCGTGATCGACGGGATCGCTATGTATATGCAGTTTATCGAAAGCTCGCGACAGAGGTCTCCGACATCCTTCACTCTACCGAGGACACGGCAGCCCGCGACCGAGCGTCCCTGCTTTTGATCGCTGTCATCGACAAAGCCGCAGGGAACGAGTCCGCAGGACGGAGTTTGATATATCTCCTCGAGCAGACGAACTCCCGCAGAACCCGCGCCGATTATTATGAGACGCTTCGATTTCGGGTCGTTGTCACGTCGTCTTTTGGTTATATAGCTCTGATACACCGCTCTCGAGATCGTCATAACCGCAATACTGAGCAGGATCGCGAAGGAATAATATATCGCTCCGAGGACATCCTCAAACAAAATCGCGCTGATGATCCCCGAAAGCACTCCCGAGCCGAGCAGTATACCGACAAGATAGATATACTCATAGCTTCCCGCATATCGCCAGACTATCCGATTCACTCCGAAGCATAGCGAAGCTGTGCAAAAGACCGCAGCGGTGATAAAAAGCTCCGCCGCGAAGCACGAAAGCTCCGTACACGCTCCAATGTCCAAAAATCTTGCAATGCCGACAACAGTAAATGAGCAAAGCATGGCGGCAATGTCAAAAAGCTGCAGCATGAGTATTCTGTGCATCGGCTTTTTCTTATTGAGCCGTGTAAAACCAATATTCATTTTTTATTTTTCCCCTTTGATACTGACCTGCGACAATACTCGCGGCTGAACGTCGCTCGGTCGGATCAGCATTTTTTAGTCTATTCAATATTATAACACATAAATTCCGCGCTGTCAACAGTTATGTTGAATATTTGCCGTTCGGAATTTCAGCTTTCCTTACAGCATTATGAAAAAAACGCCCGCCGTATGAGCTGATCGGCAGGCACTGCTTAGTGTATTTCCTTCAAATCACGGGCTAAATGCTTTGCGTTGATTGACGATTATGTTGAATCTCGGCATTATTCACACTCAAAGGGCAAAAAAATTCTCCTTTTTATTGTTTTTTCGCGTTTATTTTTTCAATTCTCTTGACCTTTTTGTGAAAATATGGTATAATTTAATTGACATATTAAAGCTGTTCGGGTTTTAAGGGAGGTTCGCAACGGATAATGAAAAAATACATAATATCGGCTCTTGTCGGTCTGAGCTTAGCTCTGACAGTGCTTTTACTCTTTCTCGGCTTCGATTTCGAAACACTCGATAAAAGCGCGTCAAGCGGAATACTCGACCTTCGCGGCTTAGATACATCAAGTGAGGTCATCTCGGTCATCGGCGGCTGGGAGCATTTTGACCGAGTATTTCTCCGAAGCCCCGAGAGCATTGCCGCAGATACCGACTCGAGCGAGACAGCTTTCGGAAGCTATCGAATGACCGTGATCTCCGAACCCATGAGCTCACTTACACTCTGCGGCTATTCGGTCGGACTCTCCTCAAAAGCCTATGTAAACGGGATAAAAGTTGCCGAGATCGGTCGAGTTTCAAGCTTATCGAGTGAGCTTGAGCCGCGTCCGGGACTTATGATCATCCCGATCTTCACCGATGAGAGCGGAAAAGCCGAGATCGTCATCGAATATGCAAGCCCTGAGGGTCTCGGAAAAAATGAGATCAAAAAGCTACTTCTATCCGATCCGTCAACGCTCGAAGAGCTTCTACGAAGGAACGAGATCCGATCCATAGCACACAGCGGCTCACTTCTCGCCTTCTGTCTGTATTTCGCGCTCTGCGCCGTCTGCTGCCGTCAGTCGCAGTATGCCTTTCTTTCGCTCTGCTGCCTGACCTTTGCGATACGCGACCGAAATTTCTTTCTCGTTTATCTGCTGCCGAGAGACTATGACTATTGTTCGGCACTTCGAGTCATGTCGATAACCGCCTCTATCCAGCTCCCGCTGCTGCTTATGCTGCTCTCGAGCCTTTATCCGAAAAAGCTGAAAAAATCCCACAGCCTCGCTTTTTTGAGTGTGACGGCATTTCTCGCTCTTATCCATATCTTTGTTCCGATCGATAAGCTCGGAATAATCACGCTTATTTCCAAGCTCATCTGTATACCCTATGCCGTGCTTCTCATAGGAGCTATGATAAAAATGGCAAAAAGCCGCGCGCCGCTCCACATCGACGACGTGATAACTCGGATCGGCTACTGGATACTCATTATATCTCAGCTATTAGAAATACTTCTCAAGGGTTCGGAGGCGCGCGCCGAGGTGAGCGGGATAACTCCGGCGTTCATGCTCTGCTTTGTCATGCTCCTCTCGGCATCTATCGGTATCGGAGCGCGACGCAGAGATCGCGAGCTCGAGGAGAGCCGCCGCAAAAGCACCGTCTTTGAGCAGATGAACCTGTTGAAAAACGACTTTCTCCACCGCCTTGCTCATGAAATGCGAACTCCGCTCACGGTCATAAGCGGCTATGCACAGCTGACCGAGCAGCAGCTCTCGAGCGGAAAAGCCGATGCAAGGAGCGTAGAGCAGCTAAAAACGATCTCCTCGGAGGCACAGCGTCTCTCGGGACTTGTCCGAAATCTCACCGATATGCTCTCAGGACGCTGTGACACTCCGACGCTGAAAAGGATATCGATAAACAAGCTCGTGAGTGACATAGCCGGGATATGCCGACCGATGGTCGCGAAAAACTCGAATCGATTCGTCACCGAATGCCCGAATGAGCTTTTCATCGACGGTAACCGCGAGATACTGATCCAGCTTTTTGTAAATCTCGCTTCAAACGCCAATCGCCACACCTCAAACGGAGTTATAGCTCTGAGCGTATCTGATGAGGGTGAGAGCATAGTGATGCGAATTTCGGACACCGGCTCGGGCATACCGCCCACAGAAGCAAAGAGCATATTCGAAAGCGGCTTCAGCCTCGACAAGGGCAGCGGGATCGGGCTTTCGATCTGCCGTGATGCCGCAAAGCTGCACAGCGGTGAGCTGGTTCTCGAAGCTACCGGAGAAGGCGGAAGCATATTCGCCTGCCGCCTTCAAAAAAAGGCGCAAAACGGCAATTCGCCGACTCTGCACCGTATGCCCGACATGAACGAATAAAAACACTCATAAAAGCTTTGGCGGCGGCTCGAATATCCGACGAGCCGTCGCACGAAAGGGGAAACGAACATGAACACCGGACCGCTGATTCTTTTGGTCGAGGACAATCCGCACATAATGGAGATCAACAAGCTCGCTCTCGAGAGCGCGGGCTTTCGAACGCTTGAGGCAGAATCGTTCAAACGCTGTCGCGAGCTGATGGAATTTTACGATATCGACCTTATCGTACTCGATATTCTGCTCCCCGATGGGAACGGTATCGAATTTTGCCGCGAGATAAAGCTGAATTACCCGAAGCTGCCGATACTCTTTCTCTCGGCTCTCAGCGAAAACGAGGATGTAATACGCGGACTAACCGAGGGCGGAGACGACTACATAACAAAGCCCTATGACCTCGAGGAATTCAAGGCACGGATAAGCACACTCATCCGCTCGACCCGAAGGATAGAAAGGCACCTGCACTTTGAGGGACTCTGTCTCGACCTTACAAGGGGCAGAGCCACGATAGACGACCGCGAGCTGAATCTCACCCGTCGGGAATTTTCACTGCTGATCTGCCTGATCGGCGAGCAGACCGGTCAAAGGCAGACCGAGCTTTACAACGAAATGTTCGGGAGACCAGGAGACGAAAACGCACTGAGACTAACGGTCTCGCGGCTCAAGCAAAAGCTTGTCGGAAGCTCGGTCGAGATCATAACGATACGCAAAAAGGGCTATGAAATAAAGCCCTCGAAAAGCAAGAGCTAAAAGCCGCGCTTTCCGAAAAAGCCGCGCCATATGAGCTTTCGGATAAGCTCTGCCGGAATAACCAGAGCGGAAAAGGCGAGGCTTGCCAAAAGCTCCCGCGCACTCAGCGGTGTCGTTCTCAAAACCGCGCCGCCGAGATATACGAATACGATCTGAACGGCGGTTATCGCAAGCATGATAGCTATGAAGGTCGGATTTTTTCTCAGTCCCGCAAGCGGATATATCCGATCTGTGCGGCAGGCAAAGCAGTTAAGAACTCCGGCAAAGATGAACAGCGCGAAAAATGCGGTGAGCAGATATATATCATCCTCCGCTTCTCGAAAGATCGATATGACCGAGCGGTTTTTCAGAAAAAATATGCAAAGAGCCACCGTAAAGCCGCCGAGAACGATTATCTGATTTACCATGTAGGCGTTCAGTATCGGCTCATCGCGCCGCTTCGGTCTCTCACGCATTATCCCGGGCAGCGGTGCCTCTCCCGCAAAGGCGAGTCCGCCGAGCGTATCCATTATTATGTTTATCCAGAGCATTTGAACGACCGTCACCGGCGCATCTATCCCGAGAAACGGACAGATCATCGAAACACCGACCGCACTCAGATTCATCGTCAGCTGAAGGGTTATGAATTTGCGTATGCTCTTGAAAATATTCCGACCGTAAAGCACCGCCTTTACTATCGATCCCAGCTCATTGTCGAGGATTATTATATCGCCAGCTTCCTTTGCGACCTGTGTTCCGCTGCCGAGCGCAAAGCCTATGTCGGCGCGCTTGAGTGCCGGCGCGTCGTTTATACCGTCTCCGGTCATGCCCACCACCAGCTCACGCTCCTGCGCTATACGAACCAGACGGCTTTTGTCCGAGGGAAGAGCGCGTGCGACCACCGCAAGCTCATCTAAAAGCTCACTGACCTTATGGTCGCTCATACCCGCAAGCTCCTTTCCCGTCAAAACCAATTTGCGTTTGTCCGAAATAATTCCGCATTCCCGCGCTATCGCTCCGCCCGTCTCGGGGCTGTCTCCGGTTATCATCACAACCCCGATACCCGCCTCGTGCAATGACCTTACCGCTCCCTTTGCCGCGGCTCTCAGCTTATCCTTCATCGTCATGGCACATATCAGCGTCATATGCGGAAATTCTCCGCGCTCGAGCAGTGCCGTTTGATCTTTATCCGCATATGCAAGGAGAAGTAAACGCTCACCGTGCGAGGCGTGCCTTTTCAGCTCGGCTTCGAATGCCGATATCCTGTCGAGCCGATGCTTTTTTCCGTCCTCATCTATGTATTCGCGCAAAAAGGGCAGCATCGGCTCGGGCGCACCCTTTATCAATGTGAGCCTTTCACCGTTATGCTCGATCACCGCCGCCGAAAATTTTCTGCCGCTGTCAAAGGGCAGCTTTTTTATTATCCTCGGCTTCGGCTCGGAAAGGTGAAGCTCCAGCGAATATTTTGCAAGCGCGCGGTCGGTCGGATTTCCTCCGAGTATTTTACCTCTCGATATAGTCGCGCCGCAGTCGGCGGCTGTGTGAAGTGATATCAGCTCATTTATCGCTTTATTTTCCTTTCCCGCCTCTCCGAAGGGGGTCAAAACTGTGGAAACACTGAGCTTTCCCTCGGTCAGTGTTCCGGTCTTGTCGGTAAAAAGCAGATTCATGCTTCCCGCCGCCTCTATCCCGGTCGGCTTTCGAACGAGAACATTGTCCTTGACCATTCTGTTTATATTCGCCGAAAGTACAACGGCTATCATCATCGGAAGCCCCTCGGGAACGGCTACGACCACAACCGTAAGCGCGAGAGTCAGCGCATGAGTCAATGTCCCGAGCATAAAGTGCCAGTCGGTGAGTCTCGCCGAGATAAGAATCGGATCGAATCGACAGTCAATTAGAAGTGTGTTCACAAGATACGCCGCCGCGACCATACCCGAGGCAGCATATCCTATACGACTTATTATCGAGGCGAGCTTGGTCAGTCGAAGCTTTAGCGGTGAGGTTCGCGTATCGGTCTGTATCTCGCGTGAAATACCGCCGAGCGCGGTCGCATCTCCGACCGCCGTAACGATAAATTCGCACTCACCGCTCACGGCGACCGTTCCGCAAAACAGCATAGTTTTGTCGGACGGGGTGGAATCTCCCACCTCTCCCGGAAGCTTTTCGACCTCGCGGCTCTCGCCGGTCATAGCCGATTGATCGACTCCGAGCCTTCCCGATATTATCCGACCGTCAGCAGGTATTCCCTCTCCCGCGCCGACTATAACATGATCGCCAACTACAAGCTCGAGTGACCTCAGCTCGACTATTCCCTCCGCACGCCGCACGCGGCATTTCTGCACCGCGCCCTCGGCATATAGCTTGTCAAACGCCGCCTCGCTCCCATATTCGGATAGCGTTGAAATAAAGGTCGCAAGGAATACCGCGGCGGCTATGCCTCCGGTCTCGAACCAGTCGGCGTGCTTGAATAAAAACAGCAGATTTACCGCGAGTGCGCAGAGTAAGACTCTTATGACCGGGTCTCCGAGATTTTCGAGAAACTGCCTTGCAATGCTCCTTCGTTTTCGCTTTGTGAGCTTATTTTCGCCGTATTTTTTGCGTGCTTCCAAAACCTCCGCAGCACTGAGTCCGCGTGTGCCGTCCATAGATAATACACTTCCCCTCTGAATTTTTTATAAAAATCTATGCAAAAAACAGACCGTATATACCAAAAGACCTCGCTTTAATAAAATGTGATGCCGCGTCTCCGTTCAGGAAATTCATGCTTAGTGTATTTACAAGCTCAAACGAAGCTTACCCTCCCCAACGTGAAGCAATCCCATCACAATCCGCCCATGCGGCAGTCGAAAACACATACGTATCGTTTTTGCTCCATTCGCCCCGAGTCACGATTTTCGAGAGGCGAAAAGCAAGCATTTTTCCTCAAATTTTCACAAAGGTATTGCATTCTTCGCTCGGATGTGGTATAATATAATCAGATAAATTTCTCTGAGGAAAAGGCTTATGAGCCTACTCGAGGACAAAGCCTCGTGTTCTCCTTTATCGTCTTGTTTCGGCTATAAGCCGAAAGCTTGCTATTACAAACCAAGGCTCCGATGCGGAGCAGAAAGGAAGCCCTGCTTTTGTAAGGGCTATGGTAAATATCAATGTCTCTTAACCGTTCTGAGGTTCCGGAAAGCCGCAAATGGCGCACCGAGGACATATTCGAAAGCCTCGAGGAGTGGAACCGAGTATATTCCGAGCTTGAGACCAAGCTCGATTTCTCGAAATATGAGGGAAAGCTCGACAATGTTGACACCCTGCTCGAATGCCTCAACGCAATGAACAAAGTCTCGCTCGACCTGAACCGTCTCGCCGTGTATGCCTATATGCGTCACGACGAGGACACTCGCGTATCCGAATTCACCGCACTGCTCTCGAGAGTCGATATGCTCGAAATGCAGTTTTCGAAGAATATCGCCTTCGTGACCCCCGAGCTCACCGCGCTCCCCACCGAAAGACTCAAGGCGTTTGCCGCAGACTCAAAGCTCTCCGACTATAACTACACAATTCGTCAGATCATAAACGAAAAGCCTCATGTCCTTTCCAAGGAAACCGAGGAGGTGCTTTCGCTCGGAAGCAAGGTCTTCGGCGGCTTCCACGACATATATTCGATGATCGACAACGCCGACTTCCCCTTCCCGACCATCCGTGTTGACGGAAAGCCGACCAAGCTCTCGCACGGAAGCTACGGAATACTCCTGCGTTCGGACAAGCGCAGAGACCGCAAGGCAGCCTTTCAGGCATATTACGGCGCATACATCAGCCTTATCAACACGATAACCGCGGCTTATGTCGGAAATGTCGATAAGGATGTCTTCCTCACCCGCGCAAAAAAATACAAGAGCTGTCTCGACCGCGCACTCTCAAACGAGGATGTTCCCGAGATAGTGTACAAGAACCTCTTAAAAAGCGTCAGAAAGGGTCTTCCGCAGCTCCACCGCTACTTCCGCGACCGCAAGCGTATCCTCGGACTCAAGAGCCAGCATATGTACGATGTTTACACGCCCATCGTCGATGACGCGGAGCTCAAGCTCGACTATGAGGATGCCTTCAAGCTGGTGCGCGAGGGTCTGTCGGTTCTCGGTGAGGATTATATAAAGCTTCTCGACGAGGCACACGACAACGGCTGGATCGATGTTGAGGAGACCGAGGGCAAGCGCAGCGGAGCCTACAGCATAAGCGTGTACGGTCTCAAGCATCCCTATGTCCTGCTCAACTATCAGCCCTCAACCAATGATATATTCACCATCGCACACGAGCTGGGTCACGCTATGCACTCCTACCACTCCGAGCGCAATCAGCCTCAGGAAAAGTCGGACTACCGCATTTTCGTCGCCGAGGTCGCAAGCACAGTCAACGAGGTCCTCCTCTACAAGTATATGATGAAGACCTCGACCGATCCGAAGCTCAGAAAGTACCTCCTCTCCTTCTACATGGATATGCTCAAGGGAACCCTCTTCCGTCAGACCCAGTTTGCCGAGTTTGAGTACAAGGCACACGAAATGGCGGAGAACGGTGAGCCGCTCACCAAGGATTCGCTCTGCGAGATGTATCTCGAGCTCAACAAGAAGTACTACGGACGCTTGGTCGTCTCCGATCCCGAGATCGCCTACGAATGGGCGCGTATCCCTCACTTCTACACGAGCTTCTATGTTTACAAGTACGCGACCGGCATAATCTCGGCGGTATCGATCGCAAACCGCATACTCACCGAGGGCAAGCCGGCAGTCGAGGATTACTTCAAATTCCTTTCCTCCGGTGGAAGCGACAGCCCCGTCGAGCTTCTCAAGCTTGCCGGAGTCGATCTCACCAAGATGGATGCCTTCAACAGCTGCATGGAAACCTTCGCAGAGGCTCTCGACGAGCTTGAAGCGATGATGGACGAATGATCCAAAAATAAAATAAAGCAAGAAAACCACCGTACCGATCAAAGCTCGATCGAATACGGTGGTTTTTGTTTGATTTTCGCGTTTTTCCGCCGCACGTTTCAACAGCTCTGTGGAAACGTGCGTAAGGTCATTTGCTCGGCTTACATTCGAGATAAGCCTTGAGAAGGTTCGTTATATCGTAAAGCGGTCTCGAGCCCTTCATCTTCCAGCTCACCGAGCCGCGTCCCGCCATCTGATAGGTCAGAGTCATACCGACCTTTGCCGAGGCTTCGGCAAAGCGCATGGGATCAAAGGTCTCGGGGATAAGGGTTATGACCTGCCCCTTCTGCTCGAGCTTCGGTATGCGAGCAGTGGAGCAGAGCGCACGGGTCAGCGAGACATACATAAGCGTATCCGCCTGACGCGGTATCTCGCCGAAGCGATCCATCAGCTCATCCGCAAGATCGTCGAGATCCTCGGGATTTTCGATGTGTGCGATCTTTTTGTAGATATCCATTCGCTGCGATTCGCTCTTTATATATTTCTCGGGCAGATATGCGTCCATCGAAAGATCGACCGACGATTCGAATTTCGGCTGAGGTGCCTCGCCCTTTTCCTCGAGAACCGCGTCGTTCAGTATCTTGATATATATATCGTAGCCGATCGAATCGAGCTGACCGTGCTGCTCCGAGCC
>CAYRKS010000016.1:0-4210 GCA_964424855.1 uncultured Lachnospiraceae bacterium | reverse complement strand
AGGATATTTCCCGCGCCGCGTATCTCAAGGTCACGGAGCGCGATCTTAAAGCCCGAGCCGAACTCGGTGTATTCTCGCATAGCCGCAAGCCGCTTGGTCGCGATCTCACTGAGCGATTTGTTCGCCGGGTAGGTAAAATAGGCGTAGGCTCTGCGGCTCGAGCGTCCGACACGACCGCGTATCTGATGGAGCTGCGAGAGTCCGAGACGGTCGGCGTGATCGATTATCAGCGTATTAGCATTCGGGACATCGACACCCGACTCGATTATCGTCGTGCTGACAAGGATATCGATCTCTCCCATGACCATTCCGCTCCAAATGTCCGAAAGCTGCTCCTTGTCCATCTGACCATGTGCCGTCGCTATGCGCGCCTCGGGTATCGCATTCGATATCCTGAGCGCAACTCCGTCGATATCATCCACAGTATTGTGGAGAAAGAAGACCTGACCGCCGCGGCGAAGCTCTTTTTTTATCGCCTCGGTTATTATAAGCTCATCGTACTCCATAACAAAGGTCTGTACCGGGAAACGGTCGCCCGGTGCCTCGTCGAGCACCGACATATCGCGAATACCGCTCATAGCCATGTTGAGCGTTCGCGGTATGGGAGTCGCACTGAGGGTCAGCACATCGACGTTTCCGGCGATCTGCTTGAGCTTTTCCTTCTGCGCTACACCGAATCTCTGCTCCTCATCGACTATGACGAGTCCGAGATCCTTGAACTTGACATCGTTTGAAACGAGTCTGTGCGTTCCGACGATTATATCCACATCTCCGCGTCTGAGCTTTCGCAGGGTCTCCGCCTGCTGCTTGGGCGTTCTGAAGCGGGATATCGTGTCGATCTTGACCGGGAATCCGCGCATTCTCGACAAAAGCGTCTGATAGTGCTGCATCGCAAGTATCGTTGTCGGAACGAGCAGTGCGACCTGCTTTCCGCTCATGACCGCTTTGAATGCGGCACGGAGCGCGACCTCGGTCTTTCCGAAGCCGACATCTCCGCAGAGCAGACGATCCATCGGCACCTTGCTCTCCATGTCCGCCTTTATCTCACTTATCGACTGGAGCTGTCCGTCGGTCTCATCGTACTGGAATGCCGCCTCAAATTCGCGCTGAAATTCATCGTCCGGCTCAAAGGCGTAGCCCTCTCTGCGCTGACGCTCGGCGTAAAGCCTGATAAGCTCCTTTGCCATGCTCTTTGCGGCGAGCTTTGCCTTGGTCTTCGCCTTTATCCACTCGCTGCCGCCCATTTTCGAGAGCTTTACCGCCCCGCTGTCGGTGTGCGCTCCGATATATTTCGAGACCATATCGAGCTGATCGGTCGGAAGGTACAAAAGATCGCTGCCGGCGTATTTTATTTTGATATAGTCCTTGGTTATGCCGACGACAGTCAGCTGCTCGATTCCCATATATTGTCCGATTCCGTGGTTCTGGTGGACAACATAGTCGCCGATCGAAAGATCGTTGTAGGACATGATCTTTTCCTGCGACGAGCGGCTGTGCTTCGCCTTTCTGCCGTGAGACAATATCGTGCGCGAATAGGAATTCGGATTCTGGAACATCGAAAGGAGCGCGAAGCGCGAATCCGAAAGCTCAAAGCCCGCGAGATTGAACCCGGGGATTATCAGCGTGACTCCCTCGGGAAGAGTCAATATGCCGTAGGGCTTGTCGTCCGGCTGCTTTATCGCCTGAAGCCCATGCTCACCGAGCAGCTCGATCATGCTCCGTGCCGTGACCTCGTTTTCGCAGAGCAGCACCGTTCGGAATTTTCCGGCGGCGTAGGAGGTCAGATCCTCGATAAGCAGCTCATGGTTGTCGGCATAGGATACAGTTTGCTTTGTGTGATAGCCGAACATTCCAGCAAGCTTCATGCCCGAAACGCCGGAGACGAAGGCATTGCACAAAAGCGCACCGTTTTTGTCGAGGAACGCCGCGTAGGTGTCCTCGTGACGCGAATAATCCGCATATTTTGCCGATACCTCGCCTTTTTCGAGGAGCGATTCGATCTCACTCGAAATGTGAAAATCGTAAGCCTTCATTCTCTCGGTACAGGCGACCGATTCCTGAACAAATATCAGCGGATATTTTATACCGCAGCGCATTGCCGCATCGCAGGCGTAGTCGGCAAGAGTCGTATGCTCGGGATAGACCAGCGATATATATTTGTCGATGAACGGAAGCTCGAGTCCGCTGTCTACCGTCTCAAGCTCGACCGAAAGCTCGCTCTTTACGCGGTCATCCTTTGCCTTCGGCAGCTGAGCCTTTATCGCCGCGCGTATCTCCTTGCGCTTTTCGCCCTTGCAGACCAGCTCACGCGCCGGAGTTATCGTGACCCGAGACACGTTTTCGATCCTTCGCTGAGTCATGATATCGAAAAAGCCCATCTGATCGATCTCGTCGTCAAAAAGCTCGATTCTCACCGGATTTTCGGCGTATGGCGGATAGATATCGACTATACCGCCGCGGATCGAATACTGTCCGATTCCGTCAACCATCTCGGTGCGGACATAGCCGTTCGACTCGAGATATTCCGAAAGCTCCGACAGCTCACAGCGTTCGTCACGGTCGATAACCAGTGTTCCCTCGCGCAAAAAGTGCATCGGCATAGTGAACTGCATAGCCGCATCCGGAGTTGCGATCACACAGTCGTAGGGAGTATCCCCGCTCACAAACGCCGAAAGAGCCTTGAGACGCTCATGCTCATATTCGCGCGAGGAGATGATATTGTGAAAAACGAAATCGCGGAGCGGATAATTCAGCGGCTTTAATGAAAGCTCGGAGAGAGCATTGAAAAGCTTCAGTCCCTCCTTCTCATCAGAAACGATGATCAGAGCCGGAACCGGATATTTGCTCCTCATCTTCGAGATGACGGCAGCATAAAATACCGCCCTTGCCCCCTCGGAAAGTCCCGATACGAGCAACGGATGAGTGCTTTCGGTTCGTCGCGACTCCAAAAGCTTAAGAATCTCACCCGTCTCGCTCTCAAAAAGCAGCGAATCGGTTATAAGCCCGGTCTTTCTGATTTCTTCAGACATTACAGTTCATCCTTTCTCTGAGCTCCTTTTCAAGGTCAGTTGAGCAGGTTCATCGCGCGGTCGAAATTGTTGTCAAGTATCAGCGGAAGTCCCTCGGACATACGGGTCAGCGCATCGAAAAACGCCTTTTTATCCTCATCGCCAAAGCTTCCGAGTACCCAATCGGCAAGATCGTAATCGGGATGCGGCTTCGCTCCGACTCCGAGACGAACGCGGGGGAAGGCATCCGAGCCGAGCTGATAGATTATCGACTTGAGTCCGTTGTGTCCGCCGTCACTTCCCTTTCTGCGGACACGGAGCTTTCCGGGAGCAAGAGATATATCATCGCAGAATACGATTATCTGCTCTGGCGAAAGCTTGTAAAAATCAGCCGCCTCGCGGATAGCCTCACCCGAGGCGTTCATGAAGGTCTGCGGCTTCATAACCAGTCCGCGATGACCCGCGATGACCGCTTCGCCGACAATTGCCTTAAAGCGTGAGCGATCGACCTTGAAGCCGTATTTTTCAGAGATGTAATCTACCGCCAAAAAGCCCGCATTGTGTCGTGTGAAGGTGTATTTTTCGCCGGGATTGCCAAGTCCAGCGATTATGAAGGAGATCGGAGCCGACGAGGAAGCCGGAGCCTTCTCGATCTTCTTGAAGAGGTCGAATATGTCTGCCATTTCTTATCATTCCTTTCCGCTCGGAAGAATTTTTCGCAAACGCCGAAAAGTCCACGGAAAGCGTTATCCCGTGGAGAGCGTCTTAAAATTTTATAGATACTTTATATTATACCACAATCACAAGCGGTTTGTCAAGTGTTTTTCGGAAATTTGCTCCGTGTACCGCCGTGCGCTCTCGATCGCTTCAATAAATTTTATGCGAAAGGCACAATTTCGGAGTATTTTGCGGGATAATATGAATGAAATCGAAGAAAATTATAAATTTTTCAAAATCCACTGGATATTTTACGCAAAATATGGTATAATGTATTGTGCAGCCGCAGACTGCGCTTTTTCGCATTTTTTCGAAACCGCGTATTTTTGCGGGGCCTTGTATAACCGTGCTGATAAATTTATATATGGAGGGTATACCAATGAGCAAAAAGTATTGTTACCTTTTCTCCGAGGGCAACGCAAAGATGCGCGAGCTTCTCGGCGGTAAGGGCGCGAACCTCGCAGAGATGACCAACCTCGGTCTTC
>CAYRKS010000015.1:16907-17118 GCA_964424855.1 uncultured Lachnospiraceae bacterium | reverse complement strand
ATTCGCCCTACGAATGGTTCCTAACCGGAATACATACCCTCAAAAAGCACTATGACCGCCCGATAATCGTGACCGAATGGCTCAACCGCTGTAATCACAACAATGTGGCTGAGATCTACCCGCTCTGTATGCTCGAAAACATCGGCTGCTATTGCTGGGGCTTCGTCGCCGGCGGCACCTGCACCACCGAGCCGTGGGAGGGAAGGTGGAA
>CAYRKS010000015.1:0-16897 GCA_964424855.1 uncultured Lachnospiraceae bacterium | reverse complement strand
TCGACTTCACAAAATGGCAGCACGACCTCTATCGCATAAATTACCGTCCCTACGATCCGCGCGAGATCGAGCTGATAAAACGCTGCAACGCGCGCGCAGACAGAGTCTGAAAAGCCATCGCGTTTCAGCAAAATATATAAATCCTTATGAAAAACCATGAAATAGAAGCTGAGATGTACCGCCGAGCGGTCGAGCTGATCGAAAAAAGATATCCGACCGGCTGGGGCGGCGCGGGTGTCGTTCACACCGCAAGCGGAAATTATTACACGAGCGTATCCATCGAAACCGCAAACGCTTCAGCCGTTTTGTGCATCGAGACCGGAGCAATGCTCGAAGCACATAAATTTAATGAAAAAGTGACTCATTGTATGTGCCTTGTCCGCGACGATGAAAATTCGCCGTTCAAAGTCCTCTCTCCCTGCGGAATTTGTCAGGAGAGATTGAGATACTGGGGTACAGCCGTTCGGGTCGCGGTCACTACAGACGATAAAAGCGATGAAAAGCTGAAATTCGTGACGCTGAAGGAATTGCAGCCCTATCATTGGACAAACGCATATCCGCCCGAAGAGCTTGAGCATTGGCAGGAATGATCTTCTCGCATCCGAAAGCTCCAATCGGCTTTAAGCCGACTCGAGTCTGACTCGAGCAAATATTTATCGCAAAAAAATAATGAGGTGAAAAAATTGAAATCTACAATAATTAAAAACAGCGAACGCTTTCCCGGCTGTGACCTTGTAGTCGAGCTCGGAGCAGAGCGCGAGGGGACGAAAATTCGTCTTCTTCAAATAACCGATATGCAGTTCATCGACGCTTCTCAGCGCAGAACCCCCGATCGTCTGCGTGAGGACGAGATAATCGCATGGATGCCCGAAAATTTCATGCTCCAGTGCGGAAATCATATCGCCTCGCTCATCGCTCAAGCAAAGCCCGATCTCATCTTCATAACCGGTGACATCGTTTACGGCTCCTTCGATGATAAGGGCACGACCTTAAAATGGTTTTGCAGCTTTATGGACTCCTTCAAAATACCGTGGGCTCCCGTCTTCGGAAACCACGACAACGAATCGAGCATGGGAGTCGAATGGCAGTGCGAGCAGCTCGAAAAAAGCGAGTACTGCGTCTTTGCGCGCGGAAACGTCTCGGGCAACGGAAACTATTCGGTCGGCATAGCGGTCGGAGATAAGCTCGTCCGCGTTCTCCACATGACCGACTCGCACGGCTGTCTCGCCCGCTCGGGAATATGCCCCGATCAGCTCGAGCTGATACGCTCGCATACCGAGGCAATAAATGCAAGCTTCGGACGAGTCCCCGCCTTCATGGCATTCCACATCCCGACCGAGATATTCGCCATAGCCGAGGAAAAGAAGGGCTACAAGACCGCCGAGCGCAAATATTACACCATAGGTCTCGATGCCGAGCAGCGCGACGACGATTTCGGCTACTGCTATGAAAATTATTCCACGATCAAGACCGATTGCGATTTTCTCGATTTTCTGCACAGCCAGAATATCGACGGCGTTTTCGTCGGACACTGCCACAAAATAAGCACCTGCATACGCTATGAAGGTGTCCGTCTCGTCTACGGACTTAAAACCGGACAGTATGACTATCATCTAACCGGAAACCTCGGCGGAACTCTGATAACCCTCGAAAACGGCGATTTCTCGGTTCAACACATCCCCTCTCTCACACAGTTTTCGCCGATAATCCCAATCAAAAACTAAGAACCCGAAAGAAAGGCGGAGCATAATTATTGAAAAAACATCTCAGATCACTGCTTTTTCCTCATATCGCGATAATTATCCTATTGCTGCCTATCGCCGCCGCGTTTTTGACCTTCTCAATGCTTATACTCGATGAAAGCTCGCCGATACGTATCGCGTCCTACCTCATCGCAATGTATGAGCTGACCGTGGTTTGCCTGCGCGTACCGAATATTATATCCTTCTTCAAGCGGGTAAAAAACGGTAACAAGTACATCGTTCGCTGGTTCGATGACGCTCGACTGCGTGTAAGTGTCTCACTCGCCGGCGGCTTTCTCTGGAATCTGGCATATTCCCTGCTCCAGCTCGGACTCGGGATATATAACCGTTCGTCATGGTACTATTCCCTCGCCGGATATTATATCCTTCTCGCAGTGATGCGCTTCTTCCTCTTCCGCCATTCGCGAAAATATCTTCCCGGCGAAAAAATGCAAAACGAGCTTGTGCGCTATCACACCTGCGGCTGGATTTTCCTCGCGATGAATATCGCCCTATCGACAATGATGTTTATAATGATCTACCGCGACCGCACGGTAAAGCACCATGAGATAATCGTCATATCTATGGCAGCCTATACCTTCTTTACTCTCTCGAAGGCGATAATCAATGTCATAAAATACCGCCGCTATAACAGCCCCGTCTTCTCCGCCTCAAAGCTGATAACCCTGACCGCCGCTTTGGTCTCGATGCTGACCCTCGAATCAACCATGCTCGTGACCTTCGACAGCAACGAAATGAGCGACACGATCCGAAGGCTCTTTTTGCAGCTGAGCGGCGGCGCGGTCTCGATATTTATCGTCCTTACGGCGATATATATGATAGTAAAAAGCGGACGCGAGCTGCGAAAACTCAAAGTATCGCAAAGCGAATAATCCCCCGACCGATCGCAAATAATATCGTCACAGAAATGTGCTTTGAAAGGAGAAAACCATGTGTACGACCGCCGTATATAAACCCGATGAATTTTATTTCGGAAGAAATCTCGATTACGAATTTTCCTACGGCGAAAGCATCGCGATAATGCCGCGAAGCTATCCGATAAAGCTCCGCTGCGGCGAAACGCTATCCGAGCATTACGCAATGCTCGGAATGGCACATATCCGCGATGATTTCCCGCTCTACTATGATGCCGCAAATGAGGCAGGGCTTTGCATTGCCGGACTCAATTTCGTCGGTAACGCATTTTATCGGAAAAAGCCGTCCGATCGAAAATGGATCGCAACCTTTGAGCTGATCCCGCTACTGCTGGCAAAATGCCGTTCGGTACGCGAGGCAAAGGAGCTTATCGGTACACTTACGCTGACCGACGAAGCCTTCGCACCCGATATGCCCCCCTCTCCGCTCCATTGGATGATAGCCGATAAAAACGACTGTATCGTCCTCGAATCGACCCGCGACGGAGTTAAGCTCTACGACGATCCGGTCGGTGTCCTCACAAACAATCCTCCCTTTCCAAATCAGCTCCTTATGCTTAACAGCTTCGTAAATCTCTCGCCGAAGCCTCCGATAAACCGCTCGGGACTTCCGCTCTCGCAGTACAGCCGCGGGATGGGCGCGATAGGACTTCCCGGAGATCTTTCCTCCGCCTCGAGATTTGCCCGTGCGGCATTCACCCTCGCAAACTCAAGACTGCCCGAAAACCCGTCCGAAAAGCAAAAGGTCGCGCAGCTTTTCCACATTCTCGGCTCGGTCGAGCAGCAGCGAGGCTGCTGTGAGCTTGACAACGGCAGTCTCGAATATACGATCTATTCGAGCTGTATAAACGCCGACCGCTCGATCTATTACTTCCGCACATATTTCGGTCATCAGACCCGCGCGGTAGAGCTTCATTCGGAAAACCTCGACTCGGACAAGCTCATTTCGTACCCCCTCGAGAATGATGATATCCTAAAAATAAATCCGAAAAAGCCGAGCCTTTAAGCTCGGCTTTAATCGATAAAAGCCTCAGCTTCTTCACCGCTTCCGCAAAGCATGAAATTCACACTATATTAACAGAAAATTATTGCATCTGAAAAAAACATTTTTCGTTAATATTTAAGTGGTATAATATATTCATCACTTTATGGAGGATTAAAATGAAAAAACGGCTTTTATCAATTTTTCTTCTTACCGCTATCATGACCGCAAATGTTTCCTGCGGTTCTCAGAGCAGCGGCGGAAAAGAAACCACCGATTCCGAAAATACGACTGTCGGTGAGACCGCGACAAACGAAAACGATCCCGGTCTCCCCGCCCGTGATTTCGGAGGACGCACCTTTACCTTCGCGCTCCGCGGTGAGGAGGGCAACACCTATCAGTGGAACGGCACCGACATCCTCGCCGAAACGGAAATCGGCGAAGCACTCAACGATGCGGTCTACAAGCGCAATATCTATATGCGCGACACCTATAACGTCATAATCGACGCTATATTCTGCGGAGACACCTCGACAAGTGTTTCGGGAAGTCAGATGTCTAAGTGCATAACTCAGTCGATAATGAGTAACGAAAACAGCTTCGATGCCATACTCACTTCGCCCTACGACTCGATCGGATATGCGCAGAACAACTATCTCCTTGATCTCTCGGAGCTTGAATATCTCGATCTCTCGAGAAGCTATTGGGATCAGAACGCAAACAAAAATCTATCAATAAACGGTCACATTTACATGACCACCGGTGAGCTTACCTACATCGACAACAAGGCTACTCAGATCATAATCCTCAGCAAAAACCTCGTCGATATGTACGATCTCGATGACCCCTACGAAACCGTAAAGAGCGGCAAGTGGACTATCGATAAAATGATCGAAAACTCAAAAATCGTAAGCCAGAATCTCGACGGAAACGATATCCTCGACGAAAACGACCGATACGGCTTTGTATATTGGCAGGATGCCGCCTTCTCCTTCACCACAGGCGCAGGCATAACCTACGGAAAGCTCGTCAACGGCGAACCTGAGCTTTCGTTCTACAGCGAAAAGACTGCCGACCTCTGGTCTAAGCTCATGAACTTCATCTCGAGCGAATACGCTTACTCGAGAAACGATTACGCGAATAAGGGCGGCGATGCTACCGCATTGTTCACCTCCATGATCGAACACGATCAGTCCCTTTACACCTGGGCTGTCATATCCGATGCGATAAAGCTCCGTTCAAGTAATGCCGATTTCGGTATCCTTCCGCTTCCGAAATACGATGAGGAGCAGGAGAATTACATATCCAGTCCTCATGCATTCGGGCATACAATGCTTACCGTACCGGTAACGACTGCAAATGCGGAGGAGACCGGCTTCATTCTCGAGGCTTTCTGTGCAAAGAGCGCGGAGCTCGTTACTCCCGCATTCTACGACATTACTCTTAAAGGTAAATTGGTTCGTGATGATGAGTCTATCGAAATGCTCGATATGATATTCAACAATAAGCTATACGATATCGGCTTGTTCTTCATGTGGGGCGGTTTGCCCGATAAGGTAATGCAGGCATGGAACAAGAGAGACGAAAACATATCTTCCCTCTATGCGACCTATGAGGATGCCGCACTCGCAGCAGTTGAGACCACAAAGCAAATATTCGCAAATCAGTGATACACCATAACCCTATTGGACTTCGAAAAGCTGCGGCTTTTCGAAGTTCTTTTAATATGCAGCAGCTACATCAACCTCGCTCGCCGCCTCCATCTTGAACTGCTCAAGAGCCTCCTTAGCCTCGGGAACTACAATCTTGCTGTTAGACATAATTTTTTCTCCTTCTTTTTTTGATATCTATGATCATCGACCGCGCCTCGATCCCCCGAAGCCGACACTTGTCCGCTTTCGCCGGACGAAGCCGATCTGTTTGTCAGAGTCGGATGCTTTCGCCCGGCTCTGATAATATTATTGACGGGGGCGAAAAATATATGACTGCCAAATTATTCTCGCCTTGTCAGGAAAAAAAATTTCGTTTTTTGTCCGTTTTATAAAATAAGCTATTGACTTTTATCCTTTCATGGTGTACAATAGTATTATGATCAGCTCCGGTAAAAATACCCGTAAGACTGAAATTTTAAGCTCGTTCGAAAGTGGATAATACAATGGAACTCAAAAACCCTCTTATAACCTATATGCTCCAAAGCGCAGATGCCGAAGCAATGCTCGCCGATATATCAAATGCCGTTAAAAGCGGTGCGGACGCGATCGGTCTTCAGCTCGAAATACTCCGTCCCGAGGTCTTCAACACCGATTTCATCAAAAGCGCAGTCAAGGCAGCCGATAAAAAGCCGCTCTATGTCACAAACTATCGCCGCGGCAGTCGTTATCCCGAAAAAAGCGATGATACCTTGGCAAAGGAGCTGCTCGAAGCCCTCGACTGCGGAGCAGTTATAATCGATATTCCCGGAAATATGTTCTCCGATTCCGAGGTCGAGATCACCTATGACCCCGAAGCAATAAAAAAACAGCGTGAATTTATCGATGAGATACATTCGCGCGGCGGTGTCGCACTCATGTCCTCGCATATGCTTAAGTATATGCCGCGCGATGAGGTCTATGAGCTGGCAAGAGCGCAGGAAAGCCGCGGCTCGGATATCTCAAAGATCGTCACCAATGCCGATACCGATGCCGAGCTGACCGAAAACCTCATAATCTCTGCCGAGTTGAAAAATAAGATCGATATTCCATATCTCTTCCTCTGCAACGGAAAACGCTGTGCAAGACATCGTATGCTCACCGCCGCGCTCGGCTCATCTATGATGCTCTGCTCAACAAGCGAGCTTCCGAAGCATAATCAGCCCAACCTCGAATACGGAACCGGACTCTTTGATCTGCTTTTCGCACACGAAAAAAATCTCGGCGAAAGATAACTTGAACGCTCTTTATAAAAAAATGCTCAATCGTATGCCTATGCCATACAATTGAGCATTTTATTTTTTGCGCCTGCCGTTCACGTATATAATCCATCGGCGGCAGATAGCTTTTATTTATAATACCCATTGATACCGCCATCCGAGATTTTTAACCGTTCTGCACCGCCATTCGCCTTTTCCAGCTAATGTAGCCGTAAATATCGTTTGCCAAAAAGGCGGCAAAGCAGCTCACCATAGCAAGGCTCGAGGGCTTTTCAAATGCGGCAGCCGTCCAAAGAACTATGAGTACGATGTCGTTCGCCGCATATCCGAGCGCGTAATATGGACTGCGGCACCATGTGAGATATGAAGCGATAAAGCTCGTCGCGACCGATATCGTGCTGACCACGATATTCGCGGTGTTGAGCATAGCTAAAATAAAATAAAACACCACAGTGACAACGACCGTCAGTATCGCTCCGAGTATCAGCCGTTTTTTGGTCAGCTTCGCCGCCAAAACCTCGGATGCTCCCTTCTCGGACGGATGCTTAAGCCAGGTGAATATCGCCAGCACTGCCATCGGCGCGGTCATACCGAGGTAGGTCAGCATTTCACCGTAATATCTGAAGCCGAGCGAGATAAAGCCGTAAAACAAACTGAAAACGACCGTCAGTCCCTGTCCGACCACGTTTCCCTTTGCAATGAATATAAGCGAGGTGACTCCGATAAGCGACGCAAGAGTCGATAATATATCGGTCTCCCCCGCAAGGCTTTGACTTAAAAGCGCGGAGCCCGCTATAACTCCGATCGACATTAACCAAAGCACCCGTTCAAATTTTGTAAGTGTTCCGAAAAGCTTTTTCATAAAATACTTCCTTTCTCAAAAAACAAGGCACCCGCAGGATACATCTTCTCGGACTCGATTTTAAGCCCTTTGACCTAACGATGTATCGTGCAGATGCCTTCGCATATGCTCTGCCCGGTGGCAGAATTTATTTTCGTGAGAATATTATATCATATGACTGTCGATTTGTCAAGTACCTTTTCAAATTTTATTATTTCGTGAGCAGTCCGACATATTCGATCGTTGTTTTCGGAGAAAATCCGCGATATGACTCGTTCGCAAGCTGCGAAATCTTGTATTTTATCGAATCGTACTCATCCTTAGTAATATCCCAATAATCATAATACTTTATTCTGATCAGAACGGTAAGCTCGTGAGTTGAGGGAGCGGCAGTATCACGGCGATTGTTCGGATCGCTTTTCCAGCCTTCAACTATTACATGGGAGGTATATATTTTTCTCGTTCTGTCGGCAAATTCCGCGGGAACGTTCTCATATTGCTCCCCGAACCGTTCGGTCGTTATGTAGTTGTATGGACGCAGATCATCACTGATTATCGGCGAGTCTATGTTTATCTCAAGATCGTTTTGACCGTTCGGCGGAACCTGGAAGGTCAGATATTTTTCACCCCAGCCGTCATAGCTTTCGGTGATAGTGCATTCGCTGTCATCCGGAAGTATGTAAAGCAGCTCACCGGTCTTCAGCCCTCTTTGAGGCTCGCCGCTCTTGAGCCAGCTTCCCTCGCAGGCAAGCGAATATTTTACATGGATGTAATTCGAATACTTTATCGTTATGATCGGATTTGCATAATCATAGTCCTCGGTTTCGAACAGTATGTGGTCAAAGCCGTATTTGTTCGTTTCGGGATCGTTGACATCAAAATACTTTAGCTGCCCTACATCATACGCCTTTCCGAGCTCCAGCTGCTTCACATATCTGCTCTGGTGTGTCGGATCGTCCGCATCTCCCCATTTGTTGACAAAGGTGTAGACCGATATTTTTCCAACCTTGTCAAGCTCCTTCTGCTGTGTGGAAACCGCAAGACGCTCCTGCTTCTGCTTCCACTGAAGCGCAGAGGACGAGAAGATGTAAACGACAAGCACGGCAAAGCCCAGAAGTGCAAAAAGCACCGCTTTCCAAAATTCGGCTATCGAGCTTCTGATATCATCGGTTTCACGCATATGGGGTACTCCTTTCAAAATTATATTATCGGGTACTTCTACAAAAGTGATCTTCTACTAATATGATATCATATTTTTTGCCGTTTGTCAAGCACTTTACAAAAAATTATGCAAAAAAAGCAGACCGACGTGCGTCAGTCTGCCATACAAGTTTAGAAAAATATATACTTACACCGATATCGGCTCAAAGCTTGATAGGCTCCTCGTCAAGCTCTATCTTTAATACCATCGTCTCGTTTGCGTATTCGTCCGCAGGAATATCAAAAACGTGGAGCGACTGCTTGCGCATGATGTTCGTCTGCCAGCTGACATCCTCGGGACAGGTCAGGATACCGAATTTGAGGCTTCTTCCATCGTTGAGCAGTGTTACCGATTTCGGCAGAACATCGATAGGCTTGAGAGTGAGTCCGCAGCTGTCAAGTCCGTTCGGGATATGTACATAGAGAGTGCTGCCATTTTTGGTCGTTAAAAGCTGCTTGTTTTCAAGCAATGCACAGGGCTCGGCATCAAATGCCTCCTTGACACTGTTGTACCAGCGTCCGACTCCCTTAACAAGCTCGACTGCACGCTCGGGAAGCGTTCCGTCGGGCTTCGGTCCGACATTGAGAAGATAGCTTCCCTCCTTCTGGCATATGCGGTCTATGCTCGAGGTGAGGAAACGCTTCGTGAAATAGTCCTCGTTGCTGCGATAGCCCCAGCTCTGCTGACCGACCGATTGACAAGCCTCGGTGTAACGCTCGAAGCTCGAGCCGTCGGGAACATTTCTCTCGGGTGTCGAAAAATCGCCCGCATCCTGCCATCCGCGGTCATCGATGAGTATCCCGGGCTGAAGCGAACGGATGTATTCGTTCATCTCGGGAGCTTCAATGTTCGTCGGGATATCCCAGAAGAAGGTGTATATCTCGCCGTAGTTCGTCAAAAGCTCCTTTATCTGAGCCTTTTGCAGCTCCTTGAGACCCTCAATGTTCTCAACCGTTCCCGCCTCGGGCATCTGGTGAGAGCTGTGCGAATTGTAGCCGTCCTTGTGATCCCAGTCGGGATTTGAAAAATAAAGCGAAAGCTTTATCCCACCGCGATGACAAGCATCGGCAAGCTCCTTGAGTATGTCCTTGCCGTAGGGCGTGTTCATTATGTTGAAATCGGTAGTCTTCGTGTCAAACATACAAAAGCCGTCATGGTGCTTTGTCGTTATGCAGATGTATTCCATGCCCGCATCCTTCGCAAGGCTGACCCACTCGTCGGGATTGTACTTGAACGGATCGAACTTATCCATCAGATTTCTGTATTCGGTTCTCGGAGTGAAAAATCTCCAGCGTACCTGCTCGTGATATCCGAGGAGCGAATAAATTCCCCAGTGGATAAACATTCCGAATCTACATGGCATTCTCATATTGATAAACCTCCTGAAAATTAAAGTATATATAGTATACCATATTTTCGCGCTGTTGTAAATGAATTTTTCGATATTTTATATGCAGATTTCGGTTTATCGAAAATCATGAAAGTGATATCGCAAATCAGCCCTAATAATTTACGGACGCGATCAAGCGCAATGAGCTCGCCGAAATATCCGCATATAATATAATGTTAAGCTCCGACCCATGATGTCTCATAGGTCGGAGCAATTTTCTTATTTTTGTATCACCTGAAGCTTCAAATGCTGAAATGTCTGTCCGAAAGCGGAAGCTCTACGGTTCTGAGCATTCCCTTCTTCTCTGCCGTGTACTCGCCGCTCTCGGTCTTTACCTTGAGCTCACGGTCATCGGTAACTATGAAGCCGAGCTTTCCACCCTCATAGAGACTGTATACTCCGTTAAAGCCTTCGCTGACGGCAAGCGGAGAGTTGAACTTGTCGATGAGTCCGAGAACCGCAACATTGTTCTCGACCGGAACGATAATGTAAAGTCTGAAATCGTCATGATCCTTCAGAGTGACCTCGAGAGCCTCGCCATCCTTGAGGATAACGGTCTCGCCCGAGAAATGCTCGTAAACAGCAACCTCCTTGCAGTCACAGCCGAGATCCGCAACACTGATAGTGCCGCTGACCGGTCTTTCGTCCTTGTCAAGGTTGAACGCCGCAATGACTCCGCCCTTGCTGTAGTAGTTCTTGACCTTGAATATCTTTCCGTTCGTCTCGGGATCGGATACCAGACAGTCGAGCGCGGGAATAGCCGGGTCTGCACAGCGCAGAATGCGTCCGTCGCTGTAGCAAAGCGGTTCGAAAATCTCGGGACGGCTGCGTCCGATCTTGTCGCTGACATATATCGGACCTCCCGAAATGGCGCGGAGAACACTGTTCTTCTTAGCCTGCTCGTCGTCCGACCACCACATATCCCAGTCGCTCCAGTAGAACATACCCTGAATGAGCGAGTTGTAGGAGCAGGCAAGCAGATGACGGATGAACCATTCGCGATTTTCGGGCTGGAAGTCTCCCGAGCAACGCGAGACCGCACCGGAGGGACGGTTGAACATATTCTCGCTCGCCATACCCATGCAGTTGATTATATCGTTGTCAAAGTGCGAACCGACAGAACTGCATATAGCCTTATGAAGTCCTCTTGCAGCCTTTCCTATCGGCATGATCTCCTTGTAATTATCAACTATGAAGCCCTGATTGTCTATCTTAACAAAGTCGGTTCCGCAGTGCTTCAAAAAGTCATGGAACGCGCTGTAGAACATAAATGCCTTGTCGGGCTCTGGGCTCGGCATGAGTCTTCCGTTCTTGCATTCGATCAAAAGTTCACCGTACTTCTCTGCCAATTCCGAATCCGGGTCTATTCCTGCCCAATATCCGGAGGTAGGATGCCACATACCGATCTTGAGTCCGTATTCATTCATCTTGTCAAGGCAGTCCTTGAGTCCGTTCGGGAAACGCTTCGGATCAGCCTCGAAGGAACGGATCTTAGACGAGTGCATGACGCTGAACATTCCGGTCGCGCGGGTGAGATCGTCGGGAATGTCACGAAGCTTGTCACACTCCGCCCACATATCGTCGAGTATCGCCCACTTGAAGGGGATTTTCTTTTCCTTTATCTCCTCGCACTTTGCCAGAAGTCCCTCAGTGCTTATGCGTATCTCGAGCGCGTCCCACGAGCACCAGCCGAGATATTCGAAGATCTCGGGATAACGACGCTTGCTTCTGACCGAAGCACCGTTGTCAAGCAGCTCCATAGCCAGAGCCGCACAGTCGTTCATCAGCTTGTAAGGCTCGTCACCCTCGCCGCAGATGAACGCGAGCTGATCGCAGTCCGAAATATCCGAAACGATCGAAAACATAAACAGCTCCATGCCGTTCTCCGAGCCGCGAAGCTCGGACTTGTAGGTGTCGTCAACGATCGGAAGGATAAAGCCGTACTTTCCGCCCTTCTTCTTATAAAGAAGTGCCTGAGTGCGCGGGTTAAGTGTCTTTATGTCTGTGCCGAACTGCGGCTTGCACCAGTGGTTGCAGCTCTGAAAGTTTCCGAAAAAGCCCTCAAGCTCACCGAGAGTCGGTATTTCGAGCGCGATCGCACTGTCTCCGTTGAAGCAATCACCCTCGAGCGAAGCCTTTACGCGAACGGCATACAGCCCGGAATATTCCTTTGCGATCACTTCGAGATCGCTCTTAAGCTCGCCCGAAACGAAGGAATATCCGTCTTTGTTTTTTTCGTAAAAATGAGTTTCGCCGTTGACCGTTCTGAATGACGGACGAATGTTTTCGAGAATGTTCATTTTTCTGACCATGACCTCTGCCTTTGCAAAGGTCTCCTTTCCGCTCCGTTCGGAGCTTGGTTTGCATTTGACCCGACGGCATTATCGCTTCGGGTCTATTTTATAACGAGCTTATTATAAAGCTCGATAAAATCACGGGAGTGCCGACGCTCACCTTTTTTCCGAGCGCGTCAAGCCCGTCTCTTTTGTCGGAAGAAACAAATATGCAGCGTTCAAATCCACCGTGCTTAAAGGCTTCGAGACAGAATTCGGCATGATCCTTCGCAAAAAGTGACAGCTCGCGGCTCCTCGATTCGGCATATTCCCGTATGATACCGAGATCGCGCACCGCATATTCAAGCTCACACGGCTCAACTTTGCAGGCAGAGCAGATATTCCCCCTCACTCCGCAGCCCGGAAGATCAAAGCTCAGAGTCTGAAAGCCGTACTCACCGACGATCTCGGCAAATTCGGCAGCCTCCTCCTTTGCGGAGTCCTTACCATGAACATATATAAAGAGACTGCTCGACTCCTCTCCCCAGAGTATAGCGGGAATGCCGCCTATGCGGATATATTCGCATTTCATTTGCTCAGCCTCGCATTTTTGAATATCGAGAGATCGATCTCATTGTTTTTCTTGTTCGGCAGAGTGTAGACTCTTCCGACCCCCTCATATTTCGCGCCCGCAAAGGAATTGTACCCGAGCAGCTCGACCGCACTGTCTTTGACGATCTCTGAGATCGCCTCAAGATTTTCGCGCGTATCGGTGATGTCGGGGATTAGAGGAACACGGATGAGATGAGGCTTTCCCGACCGCTTCAAACGCTCGAAATTTTCGAGGATCGGCTTGTTGTCAACTCCGCACCACCTTTTGTGCAGCTCCGGATCGGCAAGCTTTATGTCCATCATCACAAAATCGAGATTTTCAAGCAAAAGCTCGAAGCGTTCACCCGAGGTGAAGCCGCAGGTCTCGATCGTCCGATGTACTCCGGCTTTCCCGATAAGCTTGAGCAGCTCGGCGGCAAATTCCGCCTGCATTGACGGCTCACCGCCCGAGATCGTTATCCCGCCGCCTGATGACTTGAAGAAATCGGCGTTTCGAAGCAGCTTGGTCGCCAGAGCCTCGCTGTCCCATTCCTTGCCGCAGATCGAAATGAGTCCGTCGGGACAGACCTTTGTACAGCGGTGATAGGGCTGACATTCGGGATGCTCACATTCGGTCATGCAGCGTCCGCAGTGCTTGCAGCGCGCCGTTCTGACCATAAGCTCGGGGCGCGGTGAAAGCCCCTCGGGATTGTGACACCATTTGCAGGAGAGCGGACAGCCCTTCAAAAATACGGTCGTCCGCACTCCCGGACCGTCATGTACCGAAAATTCCTTTATGTCGAATATCGTTCCGAGCATATCAGACCGAATACTCCTGGCGCGCGATCACATGATCCTGATATTCCTTGTCAAGCTCGACGAAATATGCACTCCAACCCCATATTCTGACAACGAGACGCTGATGATCCTCGGGGTGAAGCTGTGCATCCTTCATCGTCTCGAGATTTACGGCGTTGAGCTGGAGCTGATGTCCGCCGCGATCGATGAAATATTTTACGATAGACGCTACCTTTTCGAGAGAATCCTCGCCTCTGAATACACTGTTGTGGAATTCGAGCGTGAGCGGCCCGCCGTTTATCGCATTCGCAAAGTGCTGCTTTGTAAAGGACTTTACGACCGATACCGGACCCGCGATCTTGGCAAAGAGCGATGCCGAGAAGTTGGTTCCGAAGGGCTCACCCTTTCTGCGTCCGTCGGGAGAAGCACCGATCTCGTTTGCGTGCCAGAGATAGAACATCGCCGAGCCGGTTCCCGCACGATAGCATCCGCCGCAGCAGTTTGTCTTTCCGTCGAGTGCCTTCGCAAACATATCGAGAAGCTTTACCGAAATGTCATCGACAAGCTCATCGTCGTTGCCCATCTTCGGTGCTTCGTTGCGAAGCTTGTAAAGCAGCTCGGGCGAATTTTCAAAGTTTTCGTCAACCGCCTTCACCATGTCCTCTGCCGAGATGTATTTCTCGTCGAAAACATACTTCTTTATCGCCGCAAGCGAATCGGACGCGGTTGCGATTCCGGTTCCGTGGAAGCCGAAGTTACGGTACTTTATCTCATCGAGCATGACCGACATGAAGGGAGACGGCACAAACCAGAGATCGTGAATCCCCGCCATTATCGACTCGCATTCGGTATTTATCTCCTTATCGACCGCCTCGAGCACCTCGTCAAAGCTCTTGCAGGAGGTGAAGGTCGAATGCAGCATCTTATCGACCGCCTTTGGATAGGACATCGCGCCGATGTTCGCAACATCAAAGCCTACTCCGGGGATTATGAACTCCCAGCAGGCGGCAACGGCATAGTTCGCCGCATCCTTCGGATCATAGCCCTTCTTGATGAGACCGTCGATCACCACATCATCGTTCGAATACTGCGGGAATCCGAGTCCCGCCTTTGTAAGCTCTGTTCCGAGGATATACTGCTCGATCGGAGTCTTCTTCGAAACTCTAAGGTTTATCTTCGGGTCGATGAGCTTGAGATTGCGGCTTGCAATGAGGCAAAGCCTCGAAAGCTCGTTGAATACATCGTTTCCGTTTTCATCTATACCGCCGAGAACCATCGACTGTCCGTTGTCTCCCTGCTGAACTCCTACATAGAGATCGGAATCCTTGTTGAACGAGATGAAGAAATCCTCAAGCAGCTCGAGCGCGGTCTCCTCGGTGTAAACACCCTTGTCCATGTCAGCCTTGAAATAGGGATACATATACTTGTCAAAGCGTCCGCAGGTGTTGTGATAGTTGCCCTCGAGCCAGAGAGAGAAGTGGATTATTCTGAACATCTGGAGAGCCTCGCGGAAGCTTGTCGCACCGTAGCGCGGAACTCTTTCGAGAGTACTTGCGATGTCCTCGCGTCCGAGCTTTATAGCCTCTTCGCGATAACGATCCGAGAGCGCGATTATGTTGTCTATCGCACGCTTGCCGTATTCGTCTGCTGTCTCTCTGAGTGCCAGAAGTCCGTTTGCGATAGCCTTTTCATAGTCGGGTGAGAGATTCGAAATGTATCCGAGCTCGTGGATAAAATGCTTTGACTTTATCTCCTTCCACTCGTCCTCGGTGAAGCAGTCGGGTATCTGCTTTGTGGTGCGCAGAAATACGATCTGCTCCCCCGGAAGAATATGTACGGTCTGCGCCTTTGTCAGCCGTTCAAAGCGATCTGCCATGCGCTCCTCGGGAGTCATTCCCGCTTTCGAATATATTTCGGCCAGATTTTCGGTGTAGTCCTCACGAAATGCGTGGTGCTTTTTAGCAAGAATATAATCAAGAAGCTTTTCCATAATAACCATTCCTTTCACACAATACTGTGCAATGATTCTACTAATACAATTATATTATATCATAAAATCCCAGATTGTCAATAGCTTTTTTTACAGATATCCGTCCCAAAACTGACTTTTTTGATAATCAGGTGCCATCCCGCTTAAAATTACCGAAAACTTCATATATTTCAGAGAAAAATCCATTGCTTTTTTCTCGGAGATATGGTAAAATAGAATATGGTAAGATAGTTTTTATTTCAAAAGGAGCAGCTATGAGGCTACATCCCGAGCTCATGTCGAAGCTTTTGTCCGATATCGACAGTCGAAAATATTATACCTTCTGCCGCGATATCGCTTTGGCAGGCAGGGATCGCCGACTCAGCGAGATGATATTTTTCGTCGAAAACGAAGGCTCACCGACCGATAGCTTTGTCTGTATAAAAAAATATCCCGACAGCTTCGCTCAGCTGTTCGTGTTCTCGGAAAATGAGGCTCTTGTTGACGAAGGAGTCAGATATCTGCTCTCACTTTACGATGTCTGCGAATATGAGCTTGCGACAAACCTTGGCTCGGCTCTCAAATTTTCCTGCATAACCGACCGCTTTGAGGTCTCAGACCTTGACGAGGGATCGAATCCGAGCTATTCGATAGGCTCGCTTTCGGAGCTGACCCCCTTCGACACCGAAGACTGTGATATCTCGCTTTATGACCCGACCGATCCCAAAGAAAAGCTCGCGGTCGAGACAGAGCTTTCCGAAATGCTCAAAAAAAGCGGTGAGCTCGGAAGCTGGAGCCTTGACCTTGACGATGCCTTCAAAAAGCTTAGAATATACCTTCTGCGCGAAAACGGAAGGCTCGCAGCTTATCTCAGAGTCGAATGCGTCTTCTCGAATTTTTACGAGATAGGTTGGCTTCACACCGCTCCGGAAATGCGAAACAGAGGCTTTGCAAAGCGACTCGTATCGTATTTTTCAAACGATTGCATTAAAAACGATTTCTTCCCGGTCTACGGCTCGGCAGTATGTGAAGCCTCCGAGCAGGTAGCAAAAAGCTGCGGATTTTCCAAAGACGAGCCTCTGAAATTCCGCCGCATTCTCACAGTAAAATAATTTTATAAAGGAGCTATACATTATGAACATGAATAAACCCCTCATCGGTATCCGTCCCATAATCGACGGTCGCCGCCGCGGTATCCGCGAAAGCCTTGAGGATCAGACCATGAACATGGCTAAGGCAGCCAAGGAGCTTATCGAATCCAAGCTCT
>CAYRKS010000014.1:0-17607 GCA_964424855.1 uncultured Lachnospiraceae bacterium | reverse complement strand
GCGCTAACTCCAAGCTCCAAACTCCACTCTCAACTCACCACTCACCACTCTCAACTCACCACTCTCCACTCTCAACACTCCAAACTCCACACTCCCACAAAATCTCTGACGAATACAAAAAACCAAGTGCCACTGCCACCGGTGCCACCTTTTTGTTGTGTATGCACATATAACATCTTTATCGATTATAATACACTGTGCAATACACACTAAAATTTGGCTCAAAATTTCCTTCCAAAATTTAGTAGTGCCACCAACGCGGTTTCTCCGCGTAGGTAATAGGTAAGAGTGAAAAGTGAAGAGCTTGAGTTTGCAGAGGCAAGAGCGGAGTTGGGAGAGGAGAGAGTGGAGTGCGGAGTGTGCAGAGTGGAGTGTGCAGAGTGGAGTGCGCAGAGTGGAGTGCGCAGAGTGGAGTGCGGAGCAGAGAGCTGAGAGCTGAGAAAGTGCGGTGTGAAAGGTGGAAAGCGGAAAGCCGAGTGCCGAGTGCGTAGCCCTCAACCACCCTGTGTGAAAAATATCACTCCAACTCTTCACTCCGTCGCGCAACGCGCGACATATAATAAAATAACTACTTGCGGCAAAGCCGCAAGTAGTCTCCTTCACTTTTCACTCTTCACCCTTCACTTAAAGGCGAAGCCGAGCGCGACAACGCCGCGCAACCTTTACCGCGTCAAACCTTCTCGACCCAGCCCATCTCGTCGGGGAGTCTGCCCCACTGGATGCCCGTGAGGTTGTCGTAGAGCTTCTGCGCGATCGTTCCGATCTTGCCGCCGTTGACGACGAGCTTGTCGCCGTTGTCATTGAGCTCACCGATCGGGCTGATGACTGCCGCAGTACCCGTTCCGAATGCCTCGTCGAGCTTGCCTGCCTTCTGAGCCGCGATGACCTCGTCGATCGCCAGCTTGCGCTCGGTGACCTTGTAGCCCCAGCTTCTCAGAAGCTCGATGCAGGACATACGGGTAACGCCGGGGAGAATGCTTCCGGTCTCGAGAGTCGGAGTTATGACCTCACCGTCGATGACGAAGAAGACATTCATTGCGCCGACCTCGTCGATGTACTTGTGCTCGATACCGTCGAGCCAGAGAACCTGCGCGTAGCCGAGCTCCTCAGCCTTCTTCTGACCGATGAGCGATGCCGCATAGTTACCGCCGCACTTCGTGAAGCCCGTACCGCCTCTTACCGCGCGAACATACTCGGTCTCGATGAATATCTTGACGGGGTTGATGCCTGCCGCATAGTACGCGCCGACGGGCGAGAGGATGATGCAGAAGATGTAGGTCTTCGAGACGTGTACGCCGAGGTGAGCGTCGGTCGCAAAGATGAACGGACGGATGTAAAGCGAGGTGCCCTCCTTCGTGGGAACCCAGTCCGCGTCGGTCGCAACGAGAGTCTTTATTGCGGTGAGAACATTCTCGGGATCGACTGCGGGGATGCACATACGCTCATTGGTGCGGTTCATGCGCTCGATGTTCTTCATGGGTCTGAAGAGCTGGATGTCACCGTTGGGAGTGCGGTACGCCTTCATGCCCTCGAAAATCTCCTGCGCGTAGTGGAATACCATAGACGCGGGGTCGAGCGAGAAATTCTGATAGGGTACGATGCGCTCGTCGTGCCAGCCCTGACCCTCGGTGTAGTTCATGACGAACATATGGTCGGTGAAATAATTTCCAAAGCCGAGCTTGTCCATATCGGGCTTCTGCTTGGGAGCGGTAGTCTTTTCGATTTTAATATTAAACATTGTTTTTTCCTCCGGGAAATAATTTTACTTTGTTTTATATTATACACCTTTTCGCCGCACATTTCAATGCACAAATTGTAAACAAAAGGTCGGCGCGAGAAAATCGCGCCGACTGCGGCTCAGCCGTTTTTTTCGTTCAGAAGCCGACGATAATCGTTCCACTCGCTTTCGGGGATACCGATCATAGCCGCCGCCTGCTCGAAGGTGAAGTCGGTTGTGGAAAGCATGGAATCAAGAGCCTTGAAAAGCCCCTTGCCTATGCCTCGTTCCATACCTTGCGCTATACCGCGTTCAAAGCCGGTCTTCATACCATGCTCGTATATCCCGACACTGACATTGCACATTTGGTATACCTCACTTTCAAAATCGTTCGACATCGGAATGTCGAAGCCGTCGGACAGTATCTGCACCTTCGATGCGGCGTTCAGCTCTCTTGAAAAAATATCGGCGCGAGAAAATCGCGCCGACTGCGGCTCAGCCGTTTTTTTCGTTCAGAAGCCGACGATAATCGTTCCACTCGCTTTCGGGGATACCGATCATAGCCGCCGCCTGCTCGAAGGTGAAGTCGGTTGTGGAAAGCATGGAATCAAGAGCCTTGAAAAGCCCCTTGCCTATGCCTCGTTCCATACCTTGCGCTATACCGCGTTCAAAGCCGGTCTTCATACCATGCTCGTATATCCCGACACTGACATTGCACATTTGGTATACCTCACTTTCAAAATCGTTCGACATCGGAATGTCGAAGCCGTCGGACAGTATCTGCACCTTCGATGCGGCGTTCAGCTCTCTTGACATGAGAACCGACAGGAGCCGCAGGATGCTGTTGTCCGAATTGATATCGTCGTCAAGGCAGAGAATGACTGCGGTCATGAGGTCGTAGTTCTCGGGCTTTTCACTCGCCTCACCGAATATATTCTCCTCGACGATGCTGTATTTTACTATCGTACTTTGACGCTTCTTCGGCGGATTCGTACATATCCAGATCGAATAGACCTTCTTGATCCCCTCGTAGTGCGAATGGTCGAATTCGGTTCCGTACTGCGCCGAGATCATTCGGCTCAGATAGTATATCGCGCGCTTTGTCAGCGGATACGAATTGTTGTACTTGCTCTGAGCTTCGATGTTCACGATGAGCTTTATCAGCTCATTGCCGCTCGGTGCGAGCGCACAGAAGCGTATATCATACCTGACGCTACCCTCGCTGACCGACGGCTCCTCGTTGGATATGCCGTTTATCCTGCGATTTGTCTGATCCGGAAGGACTCCGACCGAGCCGATCTCGGGCTGCCCCTCGATGTATTTCTCGGCAATGTCGCGGATCTCGCAGTCCTTGAATTCATCGGTGCAGGATTTCAATATCCACGCCAAAATATATTTGTCGGCAAGCACACGCTTGCACAGATTGTCGAGCACGGGAGACCGCATCGCTTCGTCCGGCTCGCCGTATAATAGCTCCTCCAAGGCTGTCTCACCCCCATGTCACGGGATACTCTCCCACACTTATATTATACCACAAAATTGTGAACCGTTCAAGTATTTTTTGCACAAATACAGCGACGGGACGAAAAAAATCCGTGATGTCCTTGACCTTGCCGCTCACGCGCTCGACCGATAGCTCGCGCGGTGCGGGTCGGTGTGACGCGGCGAAATCGCTTCGAGGTGTGAGCCGACCTTAGTCTTCAACGCATGAAACGGTATAAACGCAACGGCGATAAATGCCGCGACAAAAAAACCGACTCGGCATGAAGCCGAGTCGGAAATCCTTTTCAAAATTTCAAAATCCATGTGCCTCGTTTAAGCCCGAGGCGTTCCGATGAGACGCTTTTGACGCTTATCGAGAGGCTTTCAGACCGAGCCGAGGATCAGTCCTGGTTGTTGACCTTTTCAAGCTGGAGCTCGATAGCTTCCTTATAGGATGCGAGGAGCGATGCAACAGCGGTGTCACCGTCGCGAAGCTTCGGAGAGAGCGCACCGATATAGTCGGCGGCGAGGTTGTAAACGTCGCAGAGGTTAGGAGCCGCGGATTCGAGGATGATTCCGAGCATTTCGATCGAGTCATCGTTTCTGAGGTTCTTAGCCTTGAGAGTTACCTCGGAGAAGGTCGGCCATACATCCTTATAGAAGATGTAGTTGATAGCATCGCCTATGACAGCCGAACGCTCGGGGGTAAGGCAGGTAACGGGGATAGCAACACCGCAGGCGGGGTAGGAAAGGCTCTCATAGTAGCGATCCTGGTTCTCGTCGAGCTTCGGATAGGGAAGTGCGCCGAACATGAAGTCGAGGTTTCTCATGCGGTTAGCCTTTGCGACCTCGGAGGCACCGAAGAGGGCGCGCTGAGTCTCGAAGGCGTTGACGTAGGAGCCGGGGTTGTCATCTCCGTTGTAGTGACCCATGTATACGGTTCCGTCCTCGGTAGCACTGAGGAGATTTGCGATCTTTTCGGTGGCTTCATAGAAGCGGTCGGAGGTTCCGGCGTTGAGAACAGCCTTGCCGTTCTTGTTAAGTACGGCGTTCTCACCGAAATAGTGGAGCCAGTTTGCACCGGCGTTGCTTGCGACCGAGATGCCCCAGATCGACTTTCCGTCGTCTGTCCACTTGAAGCTCTCGTCACCGTTGAGGTTTGCGGCAGCCTTGCAGTACTCGGTGAACTTGTCGAGAGTCCAGGTGCCGTTTCTTACGAGATCATAGGGCATATCGAGCTTGAGCTGTTCAGCCATGTCCTGGTTGAAGTAGAGCATACCGATAGCATCGACACAGCAGAGGTGCGAATAGCCGAGAGCGGAGTAGAGCTTTCCGTCAAGGGTCATGAGGCTGTTGAAGTTGTCGAGCCACCAGTCCTCTTCGAGTCGGATCTCATCGAAGTCGAGAAGGTTGTAGTAGTAGCCCTCGCTTGCGAAGGTGTAGTAGTTTTTCGAGTTGCTCTGGTAGATGATGTCGTACTCATCCTCACCGGCAGCCATCGACTGACGAACGACCTCGCCGATGCCGTCGAGAACCTCGTAGTTCGACTCGTTCCAGGTGATGCCCATCTTGTCCTCTAAATTGCGGACGGCGTTGTACTGGGTGTCGTTGAGCGTTTCGCCGTTGGTCTCCTTGGTGTCGATGCGTGCGTGCATGGAGTAGCAGTCATCGATGTTGAGAACCTCGATCTCCGCGCCGGCATATTCGCGAGAGAAGGTGTATTCCTCTGCCGCATTTACGGTGGTCTCGGCTCCGTCGGAAGCGGAGGTGTCGTTGCCGCCTTCGGCATTGTCGCCGCAGGACATGAGAGCCGACACTGCGAGAAGAGCCGCGAGGAAAAGCGAAAGCTTTCTGGTGCTTGTATTGTTCATGCTTGTATCTCCTTATATTTTTATTTCATGATTATTATAGCACAATTGCTCATCATAAAAAAGTGAAAATGTCTCGAAAACTTGTCAGAATGTCGCATCGAGGCGAAATAAATACCGAGAATTTCGAAAAGCCCCTTGTCAAAGCCGAAAATGTATGGTATAATATAAATAAACGGATTTTTGAAAGACGGGAGATGAAGCAATGTCCCTTTTTGTGACCCACAATCAGCCCATCCTTCTTGTAAAGCGGGAGATCACCTACCGAAGCCACTTCCACTACGAAGCCGAGGTGATCTATGTCGTGCGCGGCTCCTACCGCGTGATCTCGCGCGGCGTGACCTATGACCTGAACGCCGGGGATATCTGGCTCGGCTTTCCCTTCGAGGAGCACAGCTATGTCAACATCGGAGACAATCTCACCATGCTCGGGATATTCTCGCCCGAGGATGTCGGCGCGGTCGGAAACCTCCTTCGCGAGCATGAGACGAAGAACCCGGTAGTCAATGTCTCACGGCTCTCGCCCGGCTTCGGAGAAAATCTCGTGAGGCTCGCTCAGCTCTGGATGGCGAAGGTCAGGCGCGAGAACAATACAAGGCAGTGCGATCTCGAGCAGGTGCTCGATGAGAGCTATATCCCCTTTGAGGTGTCCAAGGATACGATACTTTTGTACCTCTCGGCGGCGATATCCGAGCTTATCGGAGCTATGGAGCTTTGCACACCCGAAAAGGTCGGCGTTGACATGATCGAGAGCATAATAAACTACTGCCGCGACAATATGTCCGACCCCGAGCTTTCGATGACTCAGCTTTCAAAGGCGATCGGTCTGAGCCGAAGCCAGATATCACGAAGGATGTCTCAGACGATGAAGACCACCTTTCCGCAGTTCATGCACGCACTGCGCATCTGCCGCGCAAGACAGCTGTTAAAGCACACCAACGATCCGATAACCCAGATAATCTACGACTGCGGCTTCAGCTCACACTGCTCGTTCAACCGAGCCTTTCACGATATCGTCAAGATGTCGCCCTCGGAATACCGAAAACGCTCGCGCGAGGAGAGCGACAACGTGCTGTAGAGTCTTCGAAAAGGCGACCTCGAGCGTCTCGAGCTTTACCGAGCGGACGTAAAACAGTCGCACAGACCGTCGTTCGCCCCGCTCGAGCGTCCGAAGGAGCCGCAAAGCCCGTGATACCGATAAAAGAGCCGATTTCAGCTCTGAATTTTGTGTAAAACACCCTTGATAATTTTGACGAAATGTGGTATAATAATTAGTATATCCTGCGATACGATATTTTAATAGGAAAGGAAAGCTTCAGTAAATGCTTAAGATCAAAAAACACATCGCCGAAAGGCTTTTTGGAAAATATTCGGCTCTGACCGAGGCTCCGTCGCTCACCGCAGACGAGCTGGTCGGCTTTCTCGAATATCCCCCCGACGACAAGCTCGGAGACCTCGCCTTCCCCTGCTTCAAGCTCTCAAAGGAGCTGAGAAAGGCTCCCCCCGCGATAGCCGCTCTGCTCTCGGAGGGACTTTGCGATGAGATCATCGGTGAGGCTTCGGCTGCCGGAGGCTATCTCAACATAAAGATAAATCCCGCGTACTATGCGTCGCTCATCCCCGAGATACTCGAAAAGGGCGAGAGCTACGGCTCGTTCGACTTCGGAAAGGGAAAGACGGTCGTTCTCGACTACTCCTCGCCCAACGTCGCAAAGCCCTTCCACATCGGACACCTCGGAACGACCGTCATCGGTCACTCGCTCAAGAAGCTCCACGAGTTCGCCGGCTACAGCTGCGTCGGAATAAACCACCTCGGCGACTGGGGAACCCAGTTCGGAAAGCTGATCGTTGCCTATCACAAGTGGGGCGATCATTCGAAGATCGAGGAGGGCGGCGTTGATGAGCTGGTCGCGCTCTATGTAAAGTTCCACGAGGAAGCCGAAAACGATCCCTCGCTCAACGATGCGGCAAGAGCCGAGTTCACAAAGCTCGAGCATCACGATGAGGAGAACACCCGCCTTTGGAAGTGGTTCATCGAGCTCTCGCTTCGCGAATACCAGAAGACCTACCGCCAGCTCGGCATTACCTTCGACAGCTACAACGGCGAGAGCTTCTATTCGGACAAGATGCCCGCGATAATCGAGGAGCTGCGCGAAAAGAATATGCTCAAGCTCGATGACGGCGCATCGATAGTCGATCTCGAGAAGTACGGTATGCCCCCCTGCCTCATCCTCAAGCGCGACGGCTCGTCGCTCTATCCCACCCGCGATATCGCCGCGGCTAAGTACAGAAAGAACACCTACGACTTCGACAAGTGCATCTATGTCACCTCCGCAGGTCAGAGCCTCCACTTTGCGCAGTGGTTCAAGGTCGTTGAGCTGATGGGCTACGACTGGGCGAAGGATCTCGTTCACGTCCCCTACGGAACGGTATCGATAAACGGCTCCAAGCTCGCAACGAGAACCGGAAACGTCATCCTGCTTCGCGACCTCTTTGCCGAGTCGATCGAAAAGGTCGGCAAGATAATCGAGGAGAAGAATTCGTCGCTCGAGAACAAGGACGAGGTCGCCGAGGCGGTCGGAGTCGGCGCGATAATCTTCTACTATCTCTCGAACAGCCGTATCAAGGACATCAATTTCGTACTCGAGGACGCGCTCAACTTCGACGGCAACACCGGACCCTACGCTCAGTACACCTATGCGCGCACCTGCTCGATAATCAACAAGGCGGGCGGAGTTCCGAAGTGCGAGTTCACCGCCGAGAGCTTCACCGAGGAGTCCGAAAAGGCTCTCGCAAAGACCCTCTCGATCTTCCCCGAGAAGATACTCTCTGCGATCGACGAGTATGAGCCGTCGGTCATCACGCGCTATATCCTCGATGTCTGCGCCGCATTCAACCGCTTCTACCACGAGTGCCAGATCGTCACCGCCGAGTCTCCCGCCTCCCGCGATCTCCGTATCGCCCTTACCGCCGCTTCGAAGAATGTCCTCGGTGCAGCCTTCGAGCTTATTTGCATGAAGAAGACGGAGAAGATATAAGCTAACGCTTCAATTCACAACTATTCACATAAAAGGAGTATACCATGTCAGGACACAGCAAATGGAAAAATATAATGCACAAAAAGGAGAAGACCGACGCACAGCGCGCGAAGATCTTCACTAAGATAGGCAAGGAGATGGCGGTAGCCGTCAAGGAGGGCGGTCCCGATCCGGTCTCGAACTCGAAGCTTGCCGCACTCATCGCAAAGGCGAAGGCGAACAACGTCCCCAACGACAATATCGACCGCATAATCAAGAAGGCATCGTCGGCAGACAGCGCGGACTACGAGGAGATCGTATACGAGGGCTACGGTCCCTGCGGCGTTGCCGTGATCGTTGAGACCACCACCGACAACCGCAACCGCACCGCCTCCGATGTCCGTCACTACTTCGACAAGTTCGGCGGAAACCTCGGAACCACCGGCTGCGTAAGCTTCATGTTCACCGAAAAGGGCGTTATAGTCATTGACAACGAGGATAGCGAGATCGATGAGGATCAGCTCATGGAGGACGCTCTCGAGGCGGGAGCTGCCGATTTCTCGGCGGACGACGGAGTTTTCGAGATCACCACAGAGCCGGAGGATCTCGACTCGGTTCGCGAGGCACTCGAGGCAAAGGGCTACAAGCCGGCATCGGCAGAGCTTTCGAAGATCCCCTCGTCCTATGTCACCCTCTCGAACGAGGACGATATCAAGCATATGTCTCAGCTCCTCGAGAATTTGGAGGACAACGACGACGTTATCGAGGTCTATCACAACTGGGAGGAATAATTTTCTCCGCACAAATAAAGCAGTCCGCGCGGGTTTATCCCGAATGCGCGGACTGCATTTTTTTATGTTCTTTTATCCGAATTACAGACGCTCAGTCGGGGATCGAGCGGATAACGCTTTCGTCAAAGGCGACCGGATAGTTCGCCAGAAGCTCCTCGCTGAGGGTCGAGAATTTCTCGGAGATCATGTCCTCCTTGACGCTCTCGCACCAGTTGGGAAGTCCCGCGGCTTCGTAGTACATTATGTGTATTCCGTTCGAGGTCTCGATGATCTCGATATCGCCTTCCTTTCGAGATGGATCGAAGCACCAGTCGTTGAAGTCGGTTATCGTAACTCCGTCTGCGAGTCCGGCGTAGAGTCCGCCGTTGTAGCAGGTGCTTTCATCCTCGGTGTAGGCAAGCGCGAGGAGTGCGAAGCTTTCGGAGGTTATCTTCTCGGACTCGAGCTTTTCGAGGACTACCTCTGCGGCGGCTCTTGCGCCCTCGAGCGAGCCGTAGGTGCTCGAGGTGAAGAGTATATGTCTCACGTTCACGGTCGCGTTCTCATCGCGCTCGGCAGCTCTTGTGAGGATGTATACGGTGGTTATCGAGGTGGAATCGTTCTTTATTACATAGGTGTCGCCGACCTCTGCCGAGAATGCCCACTCGGAAAGCTCATTGCCCTCGGTGTAGAGCGCACCGCTCGTCGTGAAGCTCTCGATATAGCCCTCGACCGCCTCGTCGGACATATCCTCGGAATCGCGGCGAAGCATCTCGGCGATCAGCTCCTCAAAGCTCTCGACATCGTTCGCCGAAGCAAAGCGCGCCGAGGCGAGATCGGCAGCCGTCTCGGTCATGTAGCCGTCGGACCATTCAAGCTCGTAGGAGAGATAGTCCACCGACTGATATTTTTTCGGAGCTTCCTCATACCGCGCGTTTATCTCGGCAGTCGTCGGAGCGAATTCGGCTTCCTTTATCGCCTGGTATTTATAGGCGAGAGCCTCGATCGACTTTGCGCGAAGGATATCCTCGCTGTTCACTCCGCGTCCGTAGAGACCTTCGTCCATGAGCTTTACCCGCTCGGAAAGTGCCGAGCTCTCCTCGGTGCTGAGTGAAATTCCCTCGCTCATCGCGCCCTCGTTCATCGCGAGATAGCCGGTCACGTTCGACTTTGCGCCCGAGATGAAATATTCGAACCAGGTCATATCGTCCGAGATGTACTGTGACTTTGTTCCGACGCTCGTATCAAAGCCGTAGTATTCGACATAGCTGCCGTAATAGCTGAGGAAGGAATTGAAAACATCGTTGTAGTAGTAGTTCATCATTGCGCCGTCAACCTCGATAGCCTTCGAGGAGGCGGCGGTCTCACGGCGCAGATATTCGCCCGAATCGAGCCTTTTGTTGTATATCCCGACACACGCGACGAATATGATTATCATCGCGGCGATGATCGACACTGTGATTATAGCGGTTATCTTCCGCACCTTCGCCTTTTTTGCGGCGAATTCCTCGCGCTCGCGCTTTGCCTCCATGCGTTCGTTGTAGGAAGCGCGGCTCCTTGCTGCTTTTGACATTATATACTCTCCTTAAAATAGTATTCAATGAAATTATACCACTCAAATATGTGATGTGTGTGAAGAGGCTGTGAAAAATTATTGATTTTTGCGAAATGAATAATCGCCGACCGCGCGAGCTATAATTATCATATGATATCTCGAGAGGGGACATAAATATATGGAAGAAAAGCGCGAATTCATCGTGAACGCGGTCTGCCTCGCCTTGATACTCGGCGGAGCGTTCATTTTTTTCAAATACTTCGCCGCGGCGTTCCTGCCGTTTTTTGTCGGCTTTCTGATCTCGGCTCTGATAGCTCCGCTCGTGAATTTTCTCTCCTCGCGCTTCGAGCTTAAGAAAAAGCCGACCGGGATACTTATACTTTTGGTATTTTACGCGACGGTCGGGATGCTCGCGACTCTTCTTACCGTTCGGGCGATAGCTCTGCTCGGAGAGGCTATGGAGGAGCTTCCGAGGCTGTATTCCTCAAGGGTCGAGCCGTTTTTGATCTCGGCGTATGAGAGGTATTATCCGCGCCTTTCGAGCTTTTTTCGCGCGCTCGGACTGGGTGAGGCATCAGACGACCTCGGGGGACTTCTCGAATCACTGCGCAGCTCGATCGGCTCGGCGGTCTCGGAGCTGTCGGTTAAGGCTCTCGGGCGGCTCTCGAGCCTTGCGGCGGGGCTTTCGGGAAAGCTGGTGTCGCTGCTGTTTTCACTGCTCTCGAGCTTTTTCTTCACGGCGGATCACGATGAGATAATGCGTTATCTGCGCGGGCTTCTGCCCAAAAGGGCGGTCAAGCTCTTGTCGGGACTGTATCATCGGCTCTTTGAAACGCTCGGGAGATATTTTCGCTCTTATGCGATAATAATGCTGATAACCTTCGGAGAGCTTTCGCTCGGACTGCTTTTATGCGGGGCAAAGCGACCCTTTCTCGCGGCGTTCGGTATAGCTCTGTTCGATCTTTTGCCGATACTCGGAACGGGCGGGATACTCATCCCGTGGTCGCTCTGGCGGCTTATCTCGGGTGATCTGTCGGGCGGTGTTCGTATGCTTGTACTCTGGGGGATCGTGACGATCGTTCGAAATCTTGCAGAGCCGAGGATCGTCGGAAGGCAGGTCGGTCTCCATCCGCTGGCGGCACTGATATCGATGTATGTCGGAGCGCGGCTGTTCGGCTTTTTCGGGCTGTTCGGACTGCCGATCGGACTTGCCGTCATAGTCTCGGCGAAAAATGCCGCCACCCTTGAGTAGAGATTAAATTTACAGACTTTCCCTTGACATTGCCGCTTTGATGTAGTACAATATAATGTATGATTGTATCGAAAAATGACGAGGGAGTGTTTTTGGAAAATAATGAAGATAAAAGCAGTTTTACCGCCGCTGATTGCGGCGTTTGGGATATTCTCGCTCCCGCTCGGTGCGAGCCTTGAGCGCGGAGAAAGAGTAGAGCTGATCGTCGAGACCTCGGGGTCTCCCGAGAGCTGTGCGGAGCTGGTCGGCACACGCTTTCCCGACTCGAGGGTCGGATATGTCTACGACACGCTCCTTTGCGGCTTCTCGATAGAGCTGTACGAGAGCCAGCTGTTTATGCTCGAGAGCTTTGATTTTATAGAGGGCTTTTCGGAGTGCGGGAGCTATGAGAGCCTTTCGACCGAGAGCTTCGAGTCGCTTTCGACCGCTCCGGGCGAGATGATCGGTCTCGACTCGGCGCGAGAGGCGGGGCTTGACGGAAGCGGAACGATAGTCGCGGTCATCGACTCGGGCTTTGATATCGACCACACGGCGTTCTCGCTCGAGCCGGGACAGGTAAAGCTCTCGAAAAGCTATCTCAAGACCCTTGCGTCAAGCTTGAGGCTTGCGGCTTCGAGATACGGGATATCGATCGACGAGCTGTTTTACAGCGACAAGCTGCCCTTTGTCTTCGACTATGCCGAGGGCGACGGCGATGTCTCATCGTCAACCGATCACGGAACGCACGTTGCGGGGATAATCGGAGCCGAAAGGCTCGGTCCGAGAGGTGTCGAGGGCATCGCGCCGAAGTGTCAGCTGATAATGCTCAAGATATTCGACGAGAACAACAGCACGAGCGATTCGATACTGCTCGCGGCTCTCGAGGACGCGGTAAAGCTCGGTGCGGATGTGATAAATCTCTCGCTCGGACGCTATTCGGGCTCGGCGGAGACTCAGATGATAAACGGCATAGACAAGCTCTTTGAGCGCGCCGAGGAATACGGCGTTACGATAGTCTGCGCCGCCGGAAACGAATCGAATGCCGCCGCACGCGCCGAAAACGAATACGCACTGCCTCCTGCCTCCTACACCGATTACGGAACGGTGAGCTATCCCGCGTCTGCCAAGTATACGCTCTCGGTCGGCAGCATCGACAGCCCCGCGATCTGGGGACAATATTTCCTGCTCGGCAATGAGCGGATATATTACAGCGACACGAACAAGATGAGCGGTGTGGTCAATTCGAGCTTCGCGCTCAGTCTTAAAGGAAGTCACGGGCTTGCGATCATCCCGGGCATCGGCGAAGCTGCCGACTACGAGGGGATAAACGTAAAGGGAAAGATCGTTTTGGTCGAGCGCGGAGAAATGACCTTTGTCGAAAAGACCGAGGTCGCAGCGTCACACGGAGCGATCGGAGTGATAATCTGCAATAATGTCGAAAAGGAGAGCATAAATCTCGAGCTTACCGGCGCACCGATACCCGCGATCTCGATCTCAAAGGAGGATGGAGAGCGTATCAAGGCTTCACAGCAAAGGAGCGTCAGCTTTTCGCCTGACTACATCGTCGCGGAGCGCGAGGGCGGAGGTCTCTCGAGCTTCAGCTCGGTCGGAGCCACACCGTCACTGACCCTTGCACCCGACATATGCGGAGTCGGCGGCGGAGTATACAGCTCGATCAACGACGGCTACGGCGGTCTCTCGGGGACATCGATGGCTTCACCTCAGCTCGCCGGAGTTTGTGCGCTCCTCTGTCAGAAATACGGCGGAAGCGTTCTCCCGAAGGAGAGGGTAAAGCTCCTTACCGAGATACTGATGAACACCGCCGAGCCGATCACAGCCGAAAACGGCGTGGAATATTCGCCCAGAGCGCAGGGCGCGGGGCTTGTCAATATCGAGAACGCGCTCGGACGCGAGCTTTCTATGACGGTCGGAAAAAAGCCGAAGGCGGAGCTTTACGATCTCTGCGGCGAGCTCTTCTATATAACACTGACTCTGAAAAATCTCACAGATTCTCAGCTCGAGCTGTCGCTCGGAGCGACCCTGACCTCTGACGGCTATGTGCTTCACGATGGGGTGTATTATTCGACGTTGACCGCCGAGGCTGATCGGCTTTCGGTGATATCGGCAAACGGGAGCGGGAATATAAATCTCTACTCCGAGCCTTGCGAGCCGCTTTCGCTGACCCTTTCGCCTCGAGAGAGCCGCGACATCGAGCTTTGCTTTGAGCTTGATGCTGACTATGACGCGAAGCTTTCGGAGATATTCACAAACGGACGCTTTTTGGAGGGGTATATAAAATGCTCTGCGAACGGTCGAGAGTATTCGCTGCCCTACATGGGCTACTCGAGCGACTGGGCAGAGGGCTCGATACTCGATCTCCCCTCGGGTGACCCGGAGGCAGTGTTCGGCGGAAGGGCGATAGTTACCGATGTCTCGGGGATATTCATTGATGCCGGGACGAACTTCTTCACCTCGGAGCCGACCGAAAAGCGGATAGCCTTCTCGCCCGACAAGAACGGCGCGGGCGACACGCTCTGGCTGCGCTCGGAGCTTTTGAGAAATGTCTCGGGCGGTGAGCTGAAGGTATACGACAGCGATAAAAACATTGTCTGTTCGACGAGCCTTTACAGCTATCAAGTAAAGAGCGCGGGAGCTGCCGAAACGCGCGGGATAATGCTCGGATGGGACGGAAGCGACGGTATGAATCACGATTACATCCTGCCCGACGGCGAATACACCCTCGAATACACCTTCACGCTCGACTTTTACAAGCAGACTCAGACCTACAGCTATAATGTCCTGCTCGACACGAAAAAGCCGACGCTCGATGCGGTGAGCTACGATCCCGAAAAGAGACTGCTGACGCTCTCGGCATCGGATGACGACTGCCTGCAATATATAAAGCTCACCGACAGCGACAGGGACGATTTCAAGACAGTAAGTGCGACAAACGATAAGACTCTCACGGTCGAGCTTGAGCTTTCGGAGTTTGACGGGGACAAGGTTTATGTCGAGGTGGTTGACGGAGCGTACAATTCGACAGTAGAATGCTTCAGGCTTTCAGAGCTGACCGCCTAACTGTTTTTTAAGGAAGGAATTTTATGTATCAGAGAATAATTTCGGCACTCATCGCGCTCTCGCTATCGACCTCGGGCGCATCCGGCGCGGTCGCCGACTCCTTCGAGGGAACGGTCGAGACCGATAAAACGAGCGATCCGACACCCGAGCTCACAGTGTCCGACGCGGTGATCGCCGAGGCGGAATATGACTATGAATTTAAGGGCGAGGGAATGTGCGTTGCGGTGCTTGACACCGGCTTTTATCTCGAGCATGAGAGCTTTATGCTCACGACCTCGGGAAGACTGACCAAGGAGGCGGTAGACGGCGCAGAGCTTTCGTTCGAGACCGATGAGTCCTGCTATGTCAGCGAGAAGATACCCTTTGCCTACAATTATGCTGACAAAACGACCGATGTCAGCGGCTACGAAGCGCACGGAACGGCGATACTCTCGGCTGTGGGTATGAACAATGTCGCTTCGCCCGAGCATTCGAACGGCGCGGCTCCCGAGGCTCAGCTGCTGGCGATGAAGGTATTTTCGAGCCTTGACGGCTCGATCAGCCCGGACGCGGTGAACGCGGCGATAGACGATGCGATAGTCCTCGGAGCGGATGTTATCTGCATTGCCTTCGGCTCGGATTGCGGCTCGTCGGACGGCGGAAAATATGAATTCGAAGCGGCGATCGAGCGTGCGAGAGAGGCGGGAGTGATAGTTGTAGCCTCGGTCGGTGAGGTCAGAAGGATAGGCGAGCTGAGTCCCTACAGTCTTGACGCGGGGCTGATTGCTCCGACGACCGAAAATCCCGATGTGGGTGTCGTGAGCTATCCCGCGGCATCGGACAATGTGCTTTCGGTCTCGAGTGCCGAGACGAATGTTTACTCGGCGGACTGCTTTTTGCTCGGAGAGCTTCGTATCCCCTACGGTGACACTAACAATATGTGGGAAAAGCCGAGCGGAGGAGTCAGCTTTGCGAAATACTTTGACGGTCAAACGCTCGAATACGAATTTGTCCCGAGCTACGGACGGGTCGAGGATCTTGAGGGAATAGAGCTCACGGGAAAGCTCGCGGTGATAGAGCGAGGAGTCACGACCTTTGCCGAGAAATGCCAAAACGCCGCCGACAAGGGTGCGGTCGGAGCGATAATAATCGACAATCAGCCAGATCAGGATTCCGCGCTAACGGTTAGGATGGATATCTCGGAGTCGCCGATACCTGCGGTGATAATCTCATCGTCGAACGGCGAAAGGCTCAAAAAAGCCGAAAAGCACGAGATAACCGTGAGCTTCGGTGAGCATTATTACTCGCTCGGCTCCGAAACGCCCACGCCGTCGAGCTATGCGGCGTGGGGAACTACTCCCGAGCTGACCTTAAAGCCCGAGCTTTCGATCACCGCCGAGGCGATAGAGTGTGCCTCGAGTGACGGCGGCTACATAACGACCGGCGGAGCATCGGTCGCTGCGGGAAGGCTCTCGGGAATGCTCGTATGCCTAAAGCAAAAGCTCATTTGTGACGGTCACACTCCGAGAAGCGCGGCGGAATACGCAAGGCTCATAATAGCCTCGTCCGCGGAGCTTATGAAGCGCGCGGATGAAAATTATTACTCTCCGCGATTGCAGGGAAGCGGTGCGGCTTCGCTCGGAGCCTCGCTTTGTGCAGAGCTTTTGATCTCCTCGGACAATAAGAGCAAGATAGAGCTTTACGAGCTTTCAAAGCGCACCTTCAAGCTGGAGGTCACGGTCGAAAATCTCTCGGATAGCGAAAAGCTCTGCTCGCTCGAGACGGTCATAGGCTCGGACGGCTATGACAGCTTTTATTTCAGCGATCTCGACTCGAGCGAGAAATCTCCAAAGCTCTCGGAAAAGCTCGGAAAGCTGCCGAGCGACGAGGTGAGCTTCGTCGATACCTTTAAGCCCTTTGAGAACGCGACGATCTACCTCAACGATGAGAGCAGAAATTTCAACGCCTATTCGAGCGAGGGAGAAAAGCTTACCTTCAAGCTTTCACCCGGAGAGAGCCGCAAACTGACGCTCAATACGGTGATCGACCGCGAAACGCTCTCGGAGTACGAGCGGATATACCCGAACGGCTTCTTTGTCGAGGGCTTCGTTCTCGTAAGCTCGGAGGGCGAGAGGGCTTCGATCCCCTTCGTCGGGTTCATGGGCGATTTTTCGAAGGCGGATACGCTCGATGCCGAGCTTTATTCGGGCGATCAGACGATGTACGACAGCATATATCTCTGGCGCAATATAAGCACCTCGAGCTATTCCGACCGAATGCTCCTCGGCACGGATCCGTTCGATCCGAAGTCGAGTGCGGATCGCGAGGCACTCTTTCTTTCACCGACGGTTGATCCGTCGAACGGCGAGGTATACATGAATCTCGCACTGCTGAGAAGCATAGATGACGCGGTCGTGCGGGTATATCGCGGTGACGAGCTGATCTCGGAAAGAGAGCTTGGCTACATTCCGCGAACCTATCTCGAGTATTCGACGAATATGCCGATCTCACAGCAGATAGCCCTCTGGGACGGACGCGCCGACGACAATCGGTACTATGTCTTCCCCGACGGAGAATATCGCATAGTCCTCTCCTACAGGACGGTCGGTGCGGGGAGCGAAAAGCAGCTGACCTTTACGCTTATACTCGATTCGACGAAGCCGACGCTCGAGAGCTATGAATTTTTCGAGGAGGGTGAGAATGCGCTTCTCAGGCTTAATGCGGTCGATGAAAACGGTATACTTCGTTGCTATCTTCGCGACGAGCTTTACAACGAGGCAAAGCCGGACGACAGCGGAGCGTATGATGTGACCGCGTTCGGAAAATACATCTATGTGGAGCTTTGCGACGGCGCGCTCAACTCGAGCGTATATCGTCTTGACAATCCGTATTTTGTCGAGTACTATGAAT